>CANGCU010000018.1 GCA_947452355.1 Microbacteriaceae bacterium
CGGTCACCGAGGCGATCACGGGAATAGACCTCATTCGCGAACAACTGAGAATCGCCTCCGGGGAAAAACTTGGACTCACGCAAGCCGACATCGTCTTCACCGGAAGTGCGCTGGAGTTCCGAATCAACGCCGAGGATCCGGCCAACAAGTTCATGCCGAGCCCTGGAACCATTAGCGTCCTGACACTGCCCGGTGGAATTGGCGTTCGGTCTGACTTCGGTTTTGCCGCGGGAAAGTCGGTCGCGCCCTACTACGACTCGCTATTAGGAAAAATCATTGTTTGGGCACCAAATCGAACGGCAGCTATTCGCCGCGCAGAGCGAGCCCTGGGCGAAGTGGACATCCAAGGGATCAAAACGACGGCCGGATTATTGCGAATGCTCGTGTCACTTCCCGATTTTGAACACGTGAAACACCACACCAAATACATCGAATCTGATGTCGATCTGACTGGAGGAGCGAAATGACCAAAACTGCCGAAGCACGTTACACCTGGGGTGGCGACGAATTTCTGTTCGTCGAAATCACCGAGGGAATGTCTCTGGAATCCAACTTCATATCGAACAGTATCGCCAACGCGCTTGAGGCAAAGAACCTCGGAGGGCTTGTCGATATTTGCCCAGCTAACGCATCACTGTTGATTCGGTTCAACCCCGATGTCATGGATTACGAGGAATTGGAAAAAACAGTTCGTGCGCTGGAGCACGACGTTCGCGCCTCGGCTCAACAGGTGTTGAACACTCGAATTATCGAAATCCCGGTTTGGTACAACGACCCTTACACGAATGAGACTGGATCCCGCTTCAGGGAGGGTTATCACCAGCGACCGGACGGCAACGACTTGGATTACGCTGCGGAGGTTAACGGACTCGCCGATGCCGCCGAATTCATCAAGCGGCACCACGAATCGCCATGGCTCGTCTCTATGGTCGGGTTCGTCGCTGGGTTGCCGTTCCTTTATCAACTCGTAGATCAGCAACACCAACTTCAGGTTCCCAAATACTTGAGCCCGCGCACCGATACGCCAGCCCTCACGATTGGACACGGAGGCTGTTTCAGCTGTATCTATTCGGTTCGCGGAGCGGGGGGATACCAGATGTTTGGAGTCGCCGCCGCCCCGATTTATGACCCGACTCAGAACCTTAAGGACTTCAAGGACTTCATGGTGTTCTTCAAGCCAGGCGACATTGTGAAATTCACCCCGGTGGACGAAACGGAATATCGCCGTATCCAGAAAGAGGTTGACGCGGGGACTTTCGTCTACCGCCAGGCACCGATTCAGTTTGATGTGGGAGCGGCGCTCGCCGACCCTGAAGGTTACAACAAGACAATGATGGAGGCCCTCAATGGGATTTGACATTATCGAACCAGGACTTTCGACCACCGTTCAAGATCAAGGCCGAATTGGCTATTACCGCTACGGCATCCCCCAGGGCGGATCGATGGATCAGTATTCGGCGAGCCTCGGAAATCGCCTTGTGGGAAACACACACAAGGAAGCTGTTTTGGAATGCACCTACATCGGCCCGCGGATGACGATGTCGAGCGACGCCATAATCGCGGTGACCGGCGCGCCGGTGGACGTTTTTGTCAACGGCGACTCTGTCCCACAATACGAGCGACTCAACCTAAACTCGGGTGACGAACTCAAGTTCGGCGTCATCAAAGGTGGAACTAAATATTTCATCGCCGTGCATGGCGGACTTGACGTTCCCGAAGTGTTGGGCTCGAGGTCGACCTACCCCATCGGTTCGATTGGCGGTGTCAACGGTCGTGCCGTTGCAGCGGGGGACTCGATCCCGTTCGGCGCAAAAATTGATAACGGACTCCCCGTCATTCAGAGCATTCCCGAGGCCGACCGACCCGTCTTCTCACCGAACGTTCGCGTTCGCGTGATGCTTGGGCTCTACAACCACAATTTGTCCGAGAAGGGGCTGAAGAACTTCCTCGACGAAGAATGGACGCTGACCCCCATCGCGGACCGAATGGGTCTTCGTTATTCCGGACCGGGTGTTGAGTGGAAAAAGCGGGAACAGCCTTTTGGTGCGGGTCAGGATCCCTCCAACATCGTTGATGCGGGTTATGCCGTGGGTTCTATTCAAATCCCGGGCGGAACCCAGCCCATCATCCTGCACCGTGATGCGGTGTCCGGTGGAGGCTACGCCATGGTCGCGACCGTGATTTCGGCAGACATGGACGTCGTGGCGCGGTCAGCCCCCGGAACAAAAACCCGTTTCGTGGCCGTCTCGATGGACGAGGCGCTCGAAGCACGACGAGAAATGACTGCGAGGGATGCCCGCATTTGGAGTTGACACCAATCAACTGCACAGCGAGCTTCGACGTCGCCCTGACAGGAAAGAGCCATCGTGCCACTAGTGATCGTTAAAGTTTTTGAAGATCGACTGGACGAGGAAACGTTCTCGGCCAAGCTGACGACAGCCTTGACTGAGGCAGTAGTCGCCGTTTGTGGTGAATCGTCCCGAGAGAACACGTGGGTCGTTATCGAAGGAGTTTCACGGAAACAGTGGTCCTTTGGTGGCCGATTCAAGCCATTACAAAAGCCCGACCACGGCGAGGCATAGAATAGGGAAGTTGCCTTTGGCAACGCAGGAGAATTCGCCTAGTGGCCTATGGCGCCAGCTTGGAAAGTTGGTTGGGTGCAAGCCCTCGGGGGTTCGAATCCCCCATTCTCCGCAGTGAAAAAGCCCCAGATTGCGCTGGGGCTTTTTCATGTTTGCGCAACTAGGGCTCTAGTTTCTGTTTCTTGTCTCGCCACTGATTTGCACGAACGTTTTGTTGTGCCAACGTTGCAGTTTCAAGAATCCGTTTTTGACGGGTCGCCTCCGTCTTGGCATGTGCGATCCATTCCAGGATTTGTTTTCTGACGCCTTGCGGGAACGCTTCAAAGTTTTGAATACTACCTGGGAGATTGTCGAAGGCATCGGCTAGATCCTTTGGGATCTCCGTGTTTTGAGCCGAATCGATGAGAGACCACGCCCCGGAGGCCTTGGCAACGTCAACTGCCTTCAAACCTGCTGGCTGCATAAGCCCGTTCGCCATTAGATCGTCGATGCGCTGCTTGTTAGCCTGCGACCAAGCGCTCTTTGGTTTTCTAGGCGAAATATAAAGTTTTGAACGTGAATCGTCTACTTTGCCAGGGATGCTATCTATCCAACCAAAGCACAACGCAGCCCTAACGATTTCTTCGTATGTGGGGGCTGGCTTGCCCGAGGCCTTTTTGTGAGTGACCACCCAGAGCCCCGATGATGAAGAGTGGTTTTTCTCCAACCACGCAAAGAGTTCGCTGGAAGTCGCAACTTCTAGGTGCTCGCGCTCTTGAATACTCACCACCTCAGGATAATTCCTCACCAAAACCTTGCCTAACGTCAAGGTTCCCCTGAACACAAACTTGGCGTAGAAAGATGGCATAGAAACGGATTTCGTAAATTTACGTCGAAGCCGATATTGAGAAGTAGGCACGCAGTGCGTTACACATTTTCTCCGCCAGTTGGTGTCCCGTTGTCACTGCTCGTCGCGCTCCTCACGAATGCCTCTGATTTTGCTAGCCTTTGAGCATGTCCGAAATTGATGTGACCGCGTACATCGAGGCTCAGCCGGAACCCAAGAAGTCAACTCTTGAGGCTGTTCGCGCGATGATTCTCGAGGTCGAGCCGGCCCTCGAACAGGTGATCGCCTGGAATTCGCCTCTTTTCACGTTCAATGGAAAGTACGTGGCGGGTCTCTGTGCATTTAAGAACCACCTGACGTTCTCGCCGCAAAGTGCAGACGTGATGACGGCGCACGAAAAGGCGTTGGAAGGGTACGTGACGTCGAAAAGTTCGTTCCAGTTTGCCGTCGACACGCCACTTCCTCGGGCACTCGTGTCGTCATTGGTGACGTCTCGACTCAACGAGATTAATTAGTTTCATTGCCCCGAGGTCACTGAGTGAGAGGAACGTGTCGATGAGAGTCGGATATGTCGTGTTGTATGTGAAGGATCCTGATGCGAGCCGGCGATTCTGGATTGACCAGGTCGGCATGGTCGAGAAGGATCGCAAAAACGTTGGGGAATTCGACATTGTCAAGGTTGGTTTCGCCGACCAGTCATTCAACTTCGAACTGGTTCCCTTGGACCTGATGAAGGACAATCCGGATGGTCTCGACCTGGCAACCCCTTCGATAGCGTTCCACGTCGACGATCTTGCAGTCACGCGCGAAGCGCTGGTTGCCGCCGGCGTGCAGGCGACCGAGCCGGGCAACCACTCCGGAGTTGAGGCGTTCGCCTTCTGCGACAACGAGGGTCGCTGGTTCGCGGTGACCCGCTCGTAGACTGACGCCATGCTTACCTCGATCTTCGTCAACCTTCCCATCGAAAACCTGGATCGAGCTGTCGACTTCTTCAGCGGTCTCGGTTTTACTTTCAATGAGCAGTTCACCGATGAAGAGTCGACATGCATGATCGTCAACGATCGCGTGTACGTCATGCTTCTCGAGAAGCGAAAGTTCTCAAGTTTTACTACTAGGAAGATTGCAGAACGAGACACAACCGAAGTCACACTCTCGTTCGCCTGTGAATCAGCCGACGAGGTTCGATCACTCTCTGAACGTGCTTTTGAGCTCGGAGCTACGAAGGTGAACGATCTCGAAGACCACGGCTTTATGGTCAGCTGGGGCTTCGAAGACCTCGACGGCCACATGTGGGACCTGTTCTGGATGAACCCTGATCACGTTGTGTGACGTTTTGATGGAAAGTGTTCACTTCGGGCGAACAAAGGTTTATTCTTGACGAAACGGTCAGCGTTGACCCAATCGAAATAGACAGCGAGGAGCTTGCCCACCATGTCACTCACACTTGATTCAGTGCACCACACCGCGATCATCGTCAAGAATCTTGACCGTTCGATTTACTTCTATCACGACCTGCTCGGCCTCGAATTTTCAAACGAGCCCAGCCCGTGGTTTGAAGGTCCCGAACTCGCGAAGGGCGTCAATGTCCCCAACGCGAAACTGCGACAGGTTTCTCTGTGGGTCGGAAAAAACTCGACTCTCGAATTGATCGAATACGGCAACCGTCCGGCGGATAACGACACGCCAATCCAACAGAACTATCTGGGTGCGATGCACATGGCCTTCCTAGTTCCCGACGTCGAAAAGGCGTGCGCGGAACTCACGGCGAAGGGAATCAAGTTCTATTCCACGCCGAACGTTGTCGACGAAGGAGTTCTCTCGGGCTGGCGCTGGGTGTATTTCGAAGACCCCGACGGCATCCCACTCGAACTCGTCGAGGTCGCGTATTACAACGAGGAAGAGCGCAAGGCAGGAATCGCCGAGTACCTGGCGAACCGACCGAAGCTCGCCGACCTCTAGGGCCACCCAGCCAATCCGGCCATGCGGACAACTATTGTCCGGTCAGGCGTCCCTTTGCTGAATTGAGTTTTCCAACTGCCTCGACTAGCGGGGCGACTTTCCCGAACCCAAACGCGGGCATATTGACGTACATGTTTTCGGCGTTGCCTTTGGGAACAACATACGTCTCGTGCCAAATTCCTACAGCTGTCGACGCGTGCGCGGCCCGATTAAACGCCCTCCAAGCGGGCAAGTGTTCTGAATCTTTCGCCTTGGCGTAGGCCATGAGTTTCTCGGGGCTTTCCCAGTATTGAACAAGGATGAGGGTTCGGCTGAACCACATTTCGTACGATTTGAAGCCAAGCGCTGGGTTCTTGTACAGTTCAGGCAACATTCTGGCCATCGCCAGAAAAACCGGAACCCATTGTGAAACCGCGAAAACATTGTTGATTCGCATCCCGATGAGGAACACCACCACATCTGTGTCGACCGGTGCGGTCATTCGACCCTTGTTGATAGCCATCAGTGTTTATCTCCTTCGTTTGATTGAACTATTCCAGACCGGATTTGACCCCGACAGTCATCGGACTTTTCCGCGACGGCTATTTGACGGTCAACGCAAGGACGTACTGACCACCACCCGGGCTAATCTGCGTCGTCAGTGCGAGGTCGGGCGCGAGGCGTGAAAGTCGATTGAGTAGCCAATCCGATGCTTGTCGCGCATCAAATTCGTCTGGACACCTCGCCACGATTTCGCGGCCGCCTTTGGTGCGAAGGCGTTCGACGGCCTCGACGATGGGTGACGGGTCAATGACAAAAAGGCTGGGTAACCACTTCACCACGGGTGCAATCTTGCCCTTCATCGTGTTGCACCCACGGTGCGCGAGCCGCTCGACGGCGGGTGCACCCTTCTTTACCTTGGTCGAGGCATAGGTGTCCACGCTGGGTCCCAAATCAGAATTCACCGAAGCGTCCGGATCAACCGGCTGGTCGCACAACCAGCAAAACCAATTGTCGGCATCACCGATCGTCGATAAATCGCTCATGGTTTGAGGTTACGGCAACGGGTGAGTGGTATCGGCATCCCCGTTCCCCGCCAACATCTCGCGCACGGTGTCAATTCCGTTGGTTGCGATGGAATACGCCCGTGCGATTAACTCTTCCGCGGACTGCGAACTGAGCAAATCGAATCGGTCGAGTTCCCCGATCGGCAAAATTCCCGCCATTTGCCATGTTGCGCCGATCGGGTCGTCGCTGAATTCGATGTCCGCACCGAAAACCAACTCCCCGAATTCACTGACGAGAGTGAGCAGTTTTCGGACTTGGGATTCGAGGTGAACCCGAGCCGGCATCAAGGTGTCGTCCCAGACGAGGTCCGGAATGAACTCGATATCGGCGATGGGGTAGGGATCGTCTGGCAACCAGTCATTCACGTGAAAACGTCGCGACCCGAAGGACTCGAGCCCAAAAAATTCGTCGGTTGTCCCGATCTCGGTGACCGACGCAATCGTACCGATGCTCATGCGAGTGTCCCCACCGCCGACCTCGGACCCACGCGAGACGAGCACCACGCCAAACTGCGGCGACTCTGAACTCATGAGGTCGCCGAGCAGCTTGAGGTATCGCTCTTCAAAGATTCGAAGCGTCAACGGCATCGAGGGGAACAACACTGACCCGAGGGGAAACATGGGCATGACGGTCATCGTGTGTGCGCCATTATCCTGTGCCCACGTTGCGCGTCCCGGTGGCTATTAATCCAGGTTCCTCAACGACAATCCCTCTCACAGCATTCAAACTATCGTTTACGTACTTCGCAGGCTAATCTGACGAGAGATACTATGACCCAACTTCCCTCCTCCAATCGTGCCGCCAATAACCGGCGACTGGCGCCACCGAAGCCACCCGGACGCCAAACGCTTGTCGTCAGCGCAATCCTTCTCGTCGTTTCGACACTCACCGCATGTATTCCTCTTATTGCAACCCTGATTACGGGCTCCGTGGAAACCGCCTCTGCCTACGCACCCGTGATTGCCCCGATTGCCGGGGTTCTCGGGACCCTCGCGGTCATTGCGATGACGGTCGCCGTCATCCAGATTCTGCGCGGACCACGCTACTGAACGCGCCCCGCATATTCCTATAGGGGAATTCGGTACTGAACTTTGCCGGACTCGAGCGTGTACGTGTCGTACAGCTTCCGCGCGGTGTCGTTCGTTGCATCCGTGTTCCAATACAGCCGGCTCGATCCGGACGTCACGGCAATCTCGCGTACCGCGTCGATGAGTGCTCTGCCCAGTCCGTGGCCACGTAGATCGGGATTGACAAAAAGATCCTCGAGATAGCAGAAGTGGTTGGGTGCCCACGTGGACGTCTGGAATGAATAATGGACGATTCCACACACTGCACCGTCGACTTCGGCAACCAGGCCGCTCAGGCTGTGCTCAGTGTCGAGCAACCTCGCCCAGGTGATGTCGTACTGGGCATCGGGAACCGACGTTTTGTAAAAGTCGATATATCCGCGCCACAAAATAAACCATGCTTCTTTGTCGTCGGGTCGTAGTTCGCGGATGATGGTCATGTGCCAAGAATAATGTGGGTCTACCGATCAGAGTTGGTAGCTCGGGTAGTCGATTTCGCCCTAAGCAGTTTCACCTCGGCAATATACTTGGCAGATTGCACTCACCGCCTCACGTTGAAGGATAGGCATGCCTCACTCCAAAAAGAAATCCGGTTTCACGCGAACCTCGGCTCTGACACTGGGTGCAATGGGCGTGGTTTTCGGGGATATTGGGACGAGCCCAATCTATGCGTTCAACATCGCCGTTCATGCCGGCGGAGATTCACGAGCTGAGATTCTCGGCGTCTTATCGCTTGTTTTCTGGACGCTCACCGCGGTGGTGTCCGTCAAATACCTGGTCTTCGTTCTCAACGCCGACAATAATGGCGAAGGCGGCACCCTGGCACTACTGTCACAACTTCCGCAGAAAATACGAGAAGGCCGCCGCGGGCTCCTCGGGTTCACGGTGTTCATCTTCCTGTTGGCTGCGGCGCTGGAGCTCTCCGATGGTGTGCTCACTCCCGCTATTTCGGTGCTGTCCGCGGTTGAGGGAATCAAGACCGTCAACCCCGAACTCGCATTCCTGATTGTCCCGATTACCATTGCGATTCTCACCGCGCTCTTCATGTTTCAGTTCAAAGGAACGCACAGAATCGGCGCAACTTTTGGGCCGGTCATGGTCGTCTGGTTTGTGGTGCTTGGAGTGATCGGCGTTTCGCAAATCGTCCAAAACCCGGAATCACTTGTCTCGCTGAATCCGATGTACGCATTCGAGTTCATCCAGTCACACGGGTGGCAAACACTGTTCGTGATGTCATCCGTAATCCTCGCTGTGACCGGTGCCGAAGCACTCTTTTCGGACCTCGGGCACTTCGGCCGCCTTCCGATTCGAATCGGATGGTTCGCGCTGGCCGGACTCGCCTTACCGCTCAACTATTTTGGCCAAGGAGCACTCTTGCTTCGTGACCCCAGTGCGTTGGGGGATAGCTTCTTTGCGATGGTACCCGCAGGTGTCCCCGCGCTGCTCCTTCTGGGAATCACGACACTGGCGACCATCATCGCCTCGCAAGCGCTCATCACCGCAGTCGCGTCACTGACGAGCCAGGCGGTTCAACTCGGTTTCCTCCCCCGCATCCGTATCAAGCACACGAACGGGCAAGAACGTGGACAGATTTATGTCCCGTTCGTCAATGCCATGGTGGGAATCGGCGCGATCTCGGTGGTAATCGTGTTTGAGAACTCGACAGCCCTCGCGGGAGCCTACAGCTTCGCGATTGCTGGCACGATGCTGGTATCGACCGTTGGGCTCATCATTTTGGCAATCCACAAATGGCGGGAACGCAGAGCAATTTTGCTGCCGATTTTCGGGTTATTCCTTCTCATGGACTTGTCCTTCGTTGTCGCGACGTCAACAAAGATTTTCACCGGTGCGTGGGTTCCACTGCTCGCGGCGTTCTGCATCGCGTCGATGATGTGGATTTGGCGAAAGGGTCGCTACGAACTTGATAAGCGGCTCTGGCAGAAATCCCTCACCTGGGAACAGGTTGCACGAATACGAAAGAACAAAAAGGTTGTCTTGACCGACAACGTCGGCATTTACCCAACGTCTGTATTCGGCATTGTTCCGCAGGCTCTCGAGCAGCAAATCAATATCCTCGGGAGCATCCCGAAGAAAATCGTCGTTGTCAAGGTTGAGTCCATCGAAGTGCCGCTGTCACACAAACCGCCCGTAGTCGAAAAAGTCAATGACTTCTTGCTGAATGTTGTGGTGACCAGTGGATTTATGGAACAGCGAAACGTTCCTCGCGCACTGCGTTCGAAAGTGCTGGCCGAATATTTTGACGAACGAGACGGAATCTATTTCGTGACGGACCGAACGCTGGTCGCTGCAGATAAGACGGCTCTCAACAAGGCAGAAGAGTTGATCTTTGCGACACTTCACCGGAACGCCACGACTCCGGCGCACTACTATCACTTGCCCGAGCGTCGCGTTCTGACGTTCGACATTTCAATCGAACTCTAAGCGGGATCCTTATCCACTGAGCGTTTACCCGTCATCGCCGCCGCAACTCCCGCGGCAATAACCGCACAAAGACCTCCAAGCTGTATCGCGTCCATCCGTTCCCCGAGGAGCGTGACGCCCCACAGCGCCCCCAGGGCGGGCTCGCCGGCCATCAGGGTGCCGAAGGATGCGGTCGTGAGGCGCTTGAGCGCAAAGAGCTCGAGGATGAAGGGGATGACCGGCATCATCACGGCGAGGCCCAGGGCCTCCAACAATACGGCGGGGGTGAGGTGCCCCCATGCTTCGGGAAGCCCAATCACGGTGGACGCGATGGCCGCAACGGGAATAGTGATTGAGAGCGCTTGAAGTCCTGATACCTGGTCACCGGCACGTTGCGTCAAGACGATGTATAACGCCCAACCGAGTGCTGCCAGCAACGCGAAGATGACACCCCACAGGTCAATGGTTCCCGTCCACGGCTCCGTTAGCGCGACGACACCGAGAAGGGCGAGCACGGGCCACATGATGTGTGCGCGAGATTTTGCCCGCAGGACCCCGACGGCCAGCGGACCGAGAAATTGAATCGGTACGGTCAGGCTCAGCCCAATTCGGAACACCGCGAATTGGAACGCTATCGTCATCAGGGCCGTGGCAAGCCCAAGCCACATCAGCAGGATCAGGTCTTCCCGTCGAAACGTGCGGAGGTTGGGCCTGACAATTACGAGGAAAATGAGGGCACCGCCAACGAGCCGCAACCAGCCGGTGCCTCCCGGTCCCACCAATGGATAGAGGTTCGTTGTCAGCGCCGCGGCTAGCTGCAAAATCGCCATGGCGGCAACGGCAGGAATCCAGCCGGGAACTCCACGTGTCGTCATGTGGTCGAGCCTAGTATTGGCGGGCTTCGATGCGTTGCGCTGGCGTAGGCTCATAGTGGTGTCGGATTGCGGCCCGTCCGTTGAAGGAGTCCTCGTGCCAGTTCATGTCATCGATTTCGTAACGGTGTCGACCGCGGGCCTTGAGTCATCGCCTGTCGCCGATGCGCTTGCGGGGCTTCGAGCCAACGAGGCCCGCTATTTTCACAACAAGTATTCGGCGGAGTTCGCGACACGTCCGGCGAACGAGGTTCCCGAACTAATCGACTATGTCAACCGAGTGTTGCTGGAACGAGACATCGCGTTCGCGGCGAAACCGCTCGAGGCAACGGAACTGAATGTTGATGGAATTCGCTGGACCCATGTCTTTTATGAGAGCGGACTCGCTGTCAATGTTTTGTACACGCTGGATAACCCGAAAAAGCGTGCCGTCGGATTCAAGTTGTCTGTCGGGATGGACATACCCGACGAGCTTGCGACAAAGTTCAAATTCGCCCGACAAAAATCGAAACTGGCCGGCGAAATCCGCGGGACCTTCTTTGTCGTCAAGGGAGAGTACTGAGTCATTTCTGGCAGACTCGCGACATGGCTTTTGAATTCCCTGTCGTCGAAACGAGTATCGCCGAGCTGCGCGCAGCCCTCGAATCGGGGGATGTGACGAGCGTAGAACTGGTCGCGGCCTACCTGAATCGGATTGGCTATTACGACCGTCACGGAATAACTCTTAATGCGGTTCCCATCCTCAACCCCGACATGTTCATCGACGCGCGTGCGTCCGACGAACGTCGGGCGAGGGGCGCTGCTCTGAGCCCCCTCGACGGGATCCCCTACACCGCGAAGGATTCGTATCAAGCGAAGGGATTGACGGTTGCCGCCGGATCGCCGGCGTTCGTTGACTTGATTGCACAGGATGACGCGTTCTCGATCGCCCAACTTCGCAAAGCTGGGGCTGTGTTGATTGGGCTCACGAACATGCCGCCGATGGCCAATGGTGGAATGCAGCGAGGCGTGTACGGGCGTGCCGAGAGCCCGTATAACCCCGATTTCCTGACGGCCGCGTTCGGGTCCGGTTCGTCAAATGGGTCGGGAACCGCGACGGCGGCGAGCTTTGCGGCGTTCGGGTTGGGGGAGGAGACCTGGTCGTCAGGTCGAGCCCCCGCATCGAACAACGGACTGTGTGCATACACGCCGTCGCGGGGCGTTATTTCGATTCGCGGAAACTGGCCGCTCGTGCCGACCATGGACGTTGTGGTTCCTCACACACGCACGATGGCGGACATGCTGGAAATTCTCGATGTCATCGTCGCCGACGATTCGACAACCCGCGGAGACTTCTGGCGTGTTCAGCCCTGGGTTCCGACACCAGCGTCGTCGGAATTGCGACCTGTGTCATACCCTGCGCTCGCGGAAGGGAATCCGTTGTCGGGCATGCGGATTGCGATTCCGCGAATGTATATCAACGGTGATGCGGACACGACCGACCCGATTGAAACCCGTGCGTCGATTGTTGCGCTGTGGCGTGAGGCGAAGGCGACTCTCGAACGATTGGGGGCGGATGTCGTCGACACCGATTTTCCCGTTGTCACACGGTACGAGGACAAAGCGGGGGAATCACACAATCTCGTCGCTCGCGGCCTTCTGCCCCCAGGTTTTGCCGTCCACGAACTGCATGAGTTGAGCATGTGGGCCTGGAACGAGTTCCTCGAGTCAAACGGCGATCCTCACCTCAACGCCCTCGCCGACGTTGATGGCGAAAAAATATTTCCTCAACCAGCCGGTGCTCTTCCCGACCAATATGAAATTCACGGCGGTCGATATTCGCCACCCGACGTGTTCCTTGAGGATTACGTCACGGATGCACGGGCCGATGGAATTGCCAAACTGACCGAGATTCCCGACATCGCCGACGGCATTCGAGGCCTCGAGGAAGCGCGTCGAGTAGACCTTGAACATTGGATGGACGCCAAGGGCTTGGACGCCGTGGTTTTCCCCGCGGTCGCGGACGTCGGACCAGCGGACATGGATGTCAACCCTGAATCGGCGAAAGTAGGGTGGCGAAACGGCACCTGGGTTGCTAATGGGAACGTGGTCATCCGCCACCTCGGGATTCCTACTGTCACGGTTCCGATGGGGAACATGAGTGACATCGGAATGCCAGTCGGCCTTACTTTTGCCGGACGTGGTTATGACGACACACAATTGTTGGAATTCGCGTCGGCGTTCGACCGAGACCGTCTGGGTCGCATTGCGCCACCACGGACCCCCGAAATACCGGGAATGCAGTGGACCGACCTCAATGGCAATGGAATTAGCGCTCCCACCCTGTCGGTCTCGGCTCGTCTTGGCGAATCACGCAACGGAACGGTCACCATACTTATCGACGTAGAGACTGACGGTTCCGAGGGCGCGGTGACGGTGAACGGCGTGAATTGTGTAGGTGAGGTCACGGCGCACGGCTTCCGCGTGGAAACGACGGTCCCCGAGTCAGAACACGTTCGGTCGCACAGCGAATGGCGCGGGGGATACGGGTCGATCGTCGTCGTCCTCGCCCGAAACGCACACGGCGTGGTTGCGTCGTATGCGGTCGTCGGAGGGGTCGAATAACGCAGTCCTTAAATCTGTCACCTCGTGATTTAGAGTTGTCGCATGACCGAAAAAGTCCAGGGACCTGCGTCGTATTTCCCGTCCATCGAAAAGAAATACGGCAAACCTGTGTCGTATTGGTTTGATTTGTTAAATGCCGTGAGCGACAAGAAGCACATGGAACAAGTCGATTGGCTCAAGACCGAACACGGAATCGGCCACGGGCACGCGAACGCGCTCGTTGCTGTTTTCCGCCAACAGAATGGGATGTGAGTCATCATGAATGCGACAGTGTTGTTCGTCTGCGTCCACAACGCGGGGCGTTCGCAAATGGCTGCTGGTTACCTTCGGGCGCTCGCGGGAGATCGAATCCAGGTATTTTCTGCTGGAACCGAGCCCAAGGACCAGATAAACCCCTCAGCCATTGCGGCGATGGCCGAAGAGGGCATCGATATCGCGAACAACTCACCTAAAGTCCTTACCACCGAGGTCGTCAAAGAATCCGACTACGTCATCACCATGGGGTGCGGTGACGCCTGCCCGTTCTTTCCCGGCAAGACCTATCTCGACTGGCCGTTGGACGACCCCGCCGGAAAGGGCGTCGAC
>CANGCU010000019.1 GCA_947452355.1 Microbacteriaceae bacterium
AGGCGCCTTGACGGCGACCGACTTGAAGATGCCGCGGATCTTGTTGACAACGAGAGTCGCGAGCGCGTCTCCGTCAACGTCTTCGGCAACGATGAGCAACTGCTTGCCCGACTGAGCAACCTGCTCGATGACGGGAAGGAGGTCCTTGATCGTCGAAATCTTCGAGTTGACGATGAGGATGTAGGGGTTTTCGAACACCGTCTCCATGCGCTCGGGGTCAGTAACGAAGTACGCCGACAAGAATCCCTTGTCGAAGCGCATTCCTTCGGTGACCTCGAGTGTCGTGCCGAACGTGTTCGACTCTTCGACGGTGACGACGCCCTCTTTGCCAACGCGATCGATAGCCTCGGCGATCAAGTCACCGATTTCGGGGTCGGCAGCCGAGATCGACGCGGTCGCGGCAATTTCGGCCTTCGTTTCGACGTCTTTCGCGTTCTTCAGGAGTTGCTCGGTCAACGCGGCAACGGCCTTGTCGATTCCGCGGCGAAGGCTAATCGGGTCAGCTCCGGCGGCGACGTTGCGAAGTCCTTCGCGAACGATGGCCTGAGCAAGAACAACCGAGGTAGTCGTGCCGTCACCGGCAACGTCATCGGTCTTCTTGGCGACCTCTTTGACGAGTTCCGCGCCAATCTTTTCGAACGGGTCTTCGAGCTCAATCTCTTTGGCGATTGAAACACCGTCGTTGGTAATTGTGGGGGCTCCCCACTTCTTTTCAAGCACAACGTTGCGACCGCGGGGTCCCAGCGTGACTTTGACTGCGTCGGCCAGAATGTTGAGGCCGCGCTCGAGGCCGCGACGGGCCTCTTCATCGAATGCAATTAATTTCGCCATGATGTGTGTCTGTCCTCCCGGACGTAGGTCATGTCATTGGCACTCGCGGTATGCGAGTGCTAACTACCAGTTTGGCACTCTCAGGTTGAGAGTGCAAATTGGTTGTGGAGAGACTATCGACGGAACTTTTGGAAATATCCCGTTGTGTTGGGAACCAATTCGATCCAGGTTCGCCCGGGCGCCAGTGTGACCACGTCGCCACTGGCCAGCTTGTACACAGTCATCGAAGTGCGCTTCGATTTCGACCAACGCGCCTTCACTGTTTGTCCGCCGGTTGAAATCCACGCGACACCCTTGCCGACGACGTGAGCGCGCGGGACGTAGCCGTATTCGCTGGATTCGTCGACCATTTGCACAACGACGTTTGTCGCGGTGAGTTGCTTCTTGTGCTCGTCGGTATCTTTTGCACCGCCGGCTTGAAAGCGTCGGTACACACCGTCTCCGGCGTTGAATTTCCACGACGGCGAGTTGCCGCCAGAGAACGAGGTAACGAGCCGACCAGCCGGCTTGCCAACCGCGACGGCCGTCGGAACGGCTCCGCCCTGGGCAAACTCAAACGCGGGCGCGGGTGGAGCAAGTTTGGATTTGCTGTCAACCAGCTTGCTCGCGCGCACGAGAACGTTGTGCGGCGCAATCATCGAATCCGTTCGATAAATGTATTTCTCGGTTCCCGCAGAGCCATGGATCATGTTCTTGACGTTGGTGTGAATCATCATCATGACGAATCGGTACTGGCCACCCGAATACGCAATGAGGCCCTTGAACGGGGACGCAATATCGGGATCCATGGGTCGAATCGAGCGAATCGGTCCAATCTTGGATGGGATGACGGAGTGCCACACGGCGAGGTACCGAGACAGTCCGCCTTCGACGAGTTCCTCGAACACAATGTCCGCTTGGTTCAGTCCGATCTGCGGACGAGCCTCCGGGTTGTTATCGATCTTGGCCATGAGCACGGGGTGCTCGAGTGACCCGGGGACAACCTCGGCGCCCGAGAGCGGCGCGTATTCGACCGGTGTCGGGGTCGGTGTGGGTGTCGGCGCAGCGCTCGGGGATGCGGACGGTTGTGCGCTCTGCCCTCCGACAACCGTCGGTAACACAATCGCCGCACACGCGGTGAGGGCAATGGCGATAACCACGCCGAGAGCAATAAGAAGATTCTTTTTCACGGCGAAGGTTTCCTATCGATTGGTTTACTGGACGAAGTCTTGACCGACGAGAACCGTGACTTTTGCCCCGGGGTACATGTCGGATTGTTTGACTCTGGTAATTCCCAAGCTGTTCGCGATACTCGTCGCGAGCGGAAGGTCTTCGTCAAGGCCGTACACCACGACACTGACCTTGATTGTCGAATCGGCCGCATCGGCTGTTGACAGGTTCGGCCATCCCTGTGTGTCCAGCAGGCCCGAAACGTCTTCCGCGAGGGTCTCGGACGTCGTTCCGTTGAGAACGGTGATGGTGATGTCCTTGATTTGCTGCTTGGTCAATGTCGCCGGGTCAACAACCGGAATGTCGGGAGTCGGGGTTGGGGTCGGGGTTGGCGTCGCAGTTAGTCCAAGGGCAGGAATGTCGATTTGTTGCAGGTTACGGGCGTCGAGCACCGCGACACCTGCGAGCGCCGCGAGAATAATCGCGACGGTGGCACCAGCAGAAATCAGCAACTTCACCCACCAGGCTCGACGGGTAATGCGCTGGCGGTGAGCGCCGACGCGAGCGGGTTGATCCGCTTTGTTGTCGAATCGATCCTTGGGGTACTTGGTCACGCTGTCGTCACATCCGTCTCGTTATCGTCTGGTCGTTGTTTCGGTCAAGTCGACAAAACTTCGGACCACTATCGGGTCGTATCGCCTCGCGGCATCAGACTCCATTATCGCGTAAAGACGCTGGTAGTAACGCACGAGTGGAATGTTCCATGCGGATCGCACGAGCGACTCCTTCGAACGGGTTGGCCCCCAGTGAATCCTCTCGAATTCGATCAGGTCGAGGTCGGCCGGCGACAGTCCCGATGGGTCGTACACGGTGACCTGTCGCCCCAGTGGGTCGACCGACGCGATTGGGTCGCCGTCGAGACTCAAGAGGAAGTCGCCGTCCATGCCGGATTTGTCAGCGGCCTCTCCGATTCGGGAAATGACCCGCCGTCCGTCGAGCGAAATCCAGCGCACGTGTGCTCGTCGGCAATATTTTTCAAATTTGTGCCGTTCGGCCGGGTCGAGATAGACAAGCACGGCGGGCGACCAGATGACGATGGTCGCACCCGGTGCCGACTTTCGCGCGCGGGCGACAGCCGCTCGGACCTCGGCGACTGCGTCCCCCGCGGTGATCAGGGGTGGCGATTCCGCGACGATGCCCGATGCCGCCCGAACAATGTCCAGCCGCTCGTGCTGTTCCGGCCACACGAGCGCTTCAAGCCATTCGCGATCGTCCGGGTTTCGAACGTCCAACGGGTTGAGATCGATTCCCTCGCGATACTCAATCACCGGCCGCCTCGGCGGGCTGGCACTCCAACCCGCGATGTCTGCGCCGAGCGTCACAGTCGACGGTCCGTCAGCTGGGTCCGACGCGATTGCTCGACCCGGCGCCTGCCACCGGTAGGAATAACGATCGGGGAACATCGTCAGTCCGGCCGACGCACCGACTTCGATGAGCGCAATCGGTCCTCGAATTCGCTGCAGCGCGACGAGAAGTGGAGTACACCGTCGTGGGTCATTCGTTTGTGTCGACCTGCTCAGAGTGAGTTTCTGGATGGACGGCCACAGCGCGAGAAGATCAATGCGGGCTGTCTCGAACGGTCGAAGTGGGACACCGGCGACCCGGGCGCAGGTCAGAACGAGAACGGGTTGGCGTTTCGGTCGTGGAAGTTTGTCGATGAGCGCGAGGATTTCCGGATCGTCGGCAATCCCGAGAGCCCAGTCGCGATAACGGGGAGACTCGGCGCCCTCGGCGTTCGCGAACCGGCGAAACCAGTCGGCGGTCGTTTCCCGCTCGCTGTTCGCCATGTTTCCGAGTTTAATGGTGGGCATGACGGAAAATCCCAGCGAGCGAACCGACGCCGAATGGCGCGAGGCTTTGACCCCCGAACAATTCCACGTCCTGCGCGAGGCCGGCACCGAACGTCCGTGGACGGGTGAGCTGTTGGAAGAGGACCGAGCCGGTCTTTACACCTGCGGCGGGTGTGGTGCTGAACTGTTTGTTGCCGGAACCAAATTCGACAGCCACTGTGGTTGGCCCTCGTTTTACGAGACGATCAACCCCGACGCGGTGGTCTTGCTCGAGGACAACACTCTCGGGCAAACGCGAACCGAGGTGCGGTGCGCGTCCTGCAACGGCCACCTCGGACACGTCTTCCCGGACGGATTCGGGACGCCGACGGGCCTGCGCTATTGCATGAACTCGATTGCACTGAAGTTCACGCCCGAAAAATAAAACGAGCCTCGAGTGAGGATTGAACTCACGACCCCTTCATTACGAGTGAAGTGCTCTACCACTGAGCTATCGAGGCATTGCCGTTGGGGCAACCGCACTAGGTTATCACGCGCGCGAGCACGGGATTAAGCAGTAGCGACTCCGCTGGCCTCGACGAATAACGCCTCGAGGGACAACAGTGGTGTGACGTTTCGTTCGATTCGCCCGCGAGCGACATCGATTGCGTCTAAGACCCGAACGGCGTGCGCGGCATCGTGTCGCGACAGCCACTGATCGATACCGTCGGCAAGTTCCGGATTGGTCAGCGGGACATCGCCACCCAAGGCGACGACGAGAATGTCGCGATACAGCGACTCGAGATCTGTCAGCACACGGTCGACACCGTCACGCAACGACCTCGTCGCACGTCGCTTTTGGTTCTCTTCGAGGTTTTTGACCTGTGGCCGTAGTCCAATCGGCACCGCCTCACCGGGCGCGAGTCCCAACGAGTGCAGAAACTCGGCGCGCTCTGATTCGTCGCGAGCCTCGGTGTACGCCGTTGCATCATCGGTCGCCAGCGTCACGATCTCGGCGGCAGCCATCACCGCGGCGGACACGGCCTGGATTCCCAAGACAAGTTCGAGGCTGCGAGCACGCCGGTCGCGGGCCTCGGGCGACGTCGCGAGACGCCGCGCCATCCCGATGTGGCTCTGAGCGTGACGGGCGGATTGTTCGGCGATTGCGGGATCGACACCGTCGCGGGCAACAATCATCGCTGCGATGTCAGCGATTGGCGGCACCCCGAGTCGAACGCTGCGGACTCGCGACCGAATGGTGGGGATGACATCCGCTTCGCTCGGTGCGCAAAGAATCCAGACAGTTCGGGCAGCTGGTTCTTCGAGCGCCTTGAGGAGCACGTTCGAGGTTCGTTCCGCCATGCGATCGGAATCTTCGATGATGATGATTCGCCACGGTGACGCCACGGGCGACCGATACGAGGTCTCCACCAGCTCACGGACGTCATCAATCGGAATGAGCACGCGATCGGTTGCGAGCACCGTGAGGTCGGGGTGTGTCAGACCACGGACCTGACGGTCGATCACGGTGGGGTCCTCGCCTGCCCCAAGAAGGTCGGCGGCGAACGCCCGCGCGACGAGCGATCGACCCGAACCGGCGGGTCCCGTAATGAGCCACGATTGCGTCAACGTGTCGGGGCTTGCGGCCGCGGCGCGCATCTGTGCGATGACGGTGTCGTGCCCGACGAGGTCATCCCACAGGGCGGTCACGAGCGGGTACCGAGTCGCGCGATAATCGCGTCCCGAATCTCGAGGCGGTCGAGACTCGCGTCGACGACAATGAATCGGTCCGGTTCCGACGCCGCCATCGCCAGGTACGCGTCACGAACCCGAACGTGAAAATCCAACGCCTCTGATTCCAGTCGATCGAACCGTTTGTTGTCCGCGTCCAATCGTTCGCGTCCAACCTTCGGGTCAAGGTCGAGAAGAACGGTGAGGTCGGGAACAAGGTTTTCGGTCGCCCACATGCTGACGTTGCGTACCTCGACAGGGTCGAGCACTCGACCTGCACCCTGGTAGGCCGCCGACGAGTCGAGGTAACGGTCTTGGATCACGACAGCACCGCGAGCGAGAGACGGTCGGACGATGGTTGCGACGTTGTGCGCACGGTCCGCCGCGTATAACAGTGCCTCGGCGCGCGCGGTGATATCGCCGCGAGAGTGAAGAACGATTTCCCGCAATTCCAACCCGAGGTCCGTTCCGCCCGGCTCGCGAGTGAACACCACCTCGCGCCCTTGCTCGGTGAACCATTCACCGAGAAGTGCCGCCTGTGTGCTTTTCCCTGTGCCGTCACCGCCTTCAAGGGTGATGAACAGGCCGGTCATTTTTTACCTCGAGTGCTGCGTCGCACCGGCGTCTTTTTCGGTGCAGGACCCTTGGCGCGGCGCTCGGCGATGAGCTCGACGGCGCGTTCGTGCGAGACCTCTTCGGGGACTTCCCCCGCGGGGATTGTCGCGTTGGTTTCACCGTCGGTGACGTACGGCCCGAACTTTCCGCTTTTGACCTTGATCGGTTTGCCGCTCACGGGATCTGGTTCGAGTTCTTTGATGCTCGACGCGGACCGCGAACCGTATTTGGGTTGCGCGAAGAGTTCCAGTGCCTGCTCGAGTGTCACGTCAAAGATTGCCTGTTCGCCCTCAAGCGAACGAGAATCCGTGCCCTTCTTGAGATACGGTCCGTACGGTCCGTTTTGAGCCGTGATGGGCTTTTCGGATTCGGGGTCGATTCCGACGACGCGCGGAAGTTCGAACAATCGGATGCAGGTCTCGAGATCGACCGTCGTGGGATCCATCGTGGAAAACAGTGACGCCGTTCGTGGCTTCGGGTCCTTGCCCTTGATCTTTCGGGGCGTGTATTCGGGAAGGGTGTAGGCCGGCTCGTCGCCGTTCAGGATCTCGGGGTCGATGGGGCTTTCCTGGATGTACGCACCAAAGCGGCCGACGCGCGCCGTAATCATGTTCGTCCCATCCGCGCTGACGCCGATTGCCCTCGAACCGGGTTCGGGGGCATCACGCAATTCGCGTGCCTTGTCGAGCGTCAATTCGTCCGGGGCGAGTCCGTCCGGAACCGAGACGTTGCGCTTCTCGTCTTCGCCGGTCTGGATTTCGAGATACGGGCCATACTTTCCGCTTCGAACGACGATGCCGTCGCCGAGAGGGAACGAGTTTGTTTCGCGAGCGTCAATGGTCGCTTTCCAATCAACGCAAGTGTTGACGAGACCGGCGTGGTCGCCCGTGCCGAAATACCAGTGCTGCAAATAATCCGTGCCCTTAAGTTCCCCGACCGAAATCCGGTCGAGGTCGTTTTCCAACTCCGCCGTGAAGTCGTATTCAACAAAGTCGGTGTAGTACTTTTCGAGCAATGAGATAACCGCGAACGCCGTCCAGCCCGGAACGAGCGCCGTTCCACGTTTTGTCACGTAGCCGCGTTCGAACAGAACACCGATGATCGATGCGTACGTCGAGGGACGGCCGATGCCTCGTTCTTCGAGTGCCTTGACGAGGCTTGCTTCCGTGAATCGCGGTGGCGGAGATGTGTCGTGACCCTTCGGCGACACCTCGGGGACCGTGAGAACATCGCCGATGGCGAGCGTCGGAATCTTGGCATCGTCGTCGGACTCGTCGTCGTTGCGGTCGACGTCCTGGCCCTCTTCGTACGCGGCAAGGAACCCCCGCGTGGTGATGGTGGTTCCCGCTGCCGAGAGCGTCGCCGTCCCCAGCGATCCGGCCGGTGCCGTCATCGTGACGGACACGGTTTCGCCGGTGGCATCGACCATTTGTGAGGCAACCGTTCGTTTCCAGATGAGGTCATACAACCGGAATTCGTCGGCCGAAATCAGTTTCCGCATCTCTTCCGGTGTCTTGAATGTGTCGCCGGCGGGTCGAATCGCTTCGTGAGCTTCTTGCGCGTTCTTGACCTTGGATTGGTAGGTACGAGGCTGAGCGGGGATAGACGCGTCACCGTATAACGCGACCGCTTGGGATCGAGCGGCGGACACTGCCTGCGCTGACAGTGAAATCGAGTCCGTTCGCATATAGGTGATGTGGCCGTTTTGGTAAAGGCTCTGGGCGATTCGCATCGTGTCTCGTGAACCCAGGCGCAATTTGCGGCCGGCCTCTTGCTGAAGCGTCGAGGTCGTGAACGGCGCGGCGGGTCGACGGGTGTATGGCTTGGATTCGATGTTCGAAACGGTCGGAGCGGACACCTCGAGCGCGTGGGCCAATTGCCTGGCCGTTGCCTCATCGAGAACAGTCGCACCGCTCGTCAATTTTCCATTGTCGTCAAAATCGCGACCGCTTGCGAGCTTTGCGTCGGCGAGTTTTGTGACCCTCACACCAAACGACTCGCCCTTTTTCGTCATCACTGTCGCGGACACATCCCAATACGATGCCGCGATGAAGGCGCGTCGTTCGCGTTCGCGTTCGACGATGAGTCGAAGCGCCGGAGACTGCACGCGGCCGGCGGAAAGACCACGACCGACCTTGCTCCACAGGACGGGCGACAGTTGGTAGCCAAACAGGCGGTCAAGAATTCGACGCGTTTCCTGTGCGTCAACAAGGGGCATGTCGATTTCGCGGGGATTCTGGACGGCCTCGGTGATCGCGTCTTTGGTGATTTCGTGAAAAACCATTCGCTTCACGGGCACTTTGGGTTTGAGGATTTCGAGCAGGTGCCACGCGATGGATTCACCTTCGCGGTCCTCATCGGTTGCGAGGAGCAACTGGTCGGCGTTCTTAAGCGCTTTTTTGATATCCGTGATGGTCGACTTCGCGCGCGGTGTCTCTATATATAAAGGAGCGAAACCATGTTCGATGTCCACACCGAAGGTCCCGTGCGTGGATTTCAGTTCGGCCGGAACCTCTTTTGGCTGAACGAGGTCGCGAACGTGACCGACCGAGGCCAACACCTCATACCCATCGCCAAGGTATTTGGCGATGGTTTTCGCCTTCGCGGGTGATTCCACGATGACGAGCGTGTGAGTGTCGACCACTGTTCTCCTTTATTTGCACCTGCGGTTGAGGGTACTCCGACCATTCGGTGAACCCGGTGCACAGACCTACACATGTTTGCGATTAGCGACTATACACAGCCTGTCAACGCGAAACCCTATGAAACTATTCCCATGGCGTGGCGAAAAGGTTGGTTCGGCACCCTTGTGACACAGGCCCGAGTTGCCTACTAAGGTAGTGAAGAACATGCGCAACGATGCGTGAGGAGAAGCACTATGAGCACCCAACCAGCCATCCGGCTGACTGGTTTGACGAAAACCTTCGGCCACGTCAATGCCGTGAATGGCGTCAACCTCGACATCGCCCCTGGCGAATTTTTCTCGATGCTGGGGCCTTCGGGTTCAGGCAAGACCACCGTGCTTCGTATGATCGCCGGCTTCGAAACACCGACGTCTGGAACCGTCGAACTTTTCGGAAATGACGTCACCACCGTCGCACCGTTCGATCGTGACGTCAACACGGTCTTTCAGGATTACGCCCTCTTCCCCCACATGAGTGTTCTCGACAATGTCGCCTACGGACTTCGAGTGCGCGGCGTCAAGACCGACGCACGACTCGCGGCAGCCCGGGAGGCACTCGCGCTTGTTCGACTCGAAGGCTACGGCGACCGCAAGCCCACACAGTTGTCCGGTGGGCAACGCCAGCGCGTTGCTCTCGCGCGAGCACTCGTTGTCGAACCCAAAGTCCTCCTCCTTGACGAGCCGCTTGGTGCACTCGACCTGAAATTGCGCGAACAAATGCAGGTCGAGCTCAAAGAGATCCAACGCCGACTCGGAATCACCTTTATTTTCGTCACCCACGATCAAGAGGAAGCCCTGACCCTCTCCGACCGCATCGCGGTGTTCAACGAAGGTCAGATCGTGCAACTCGGAACCGCCGAAGACGTCTATCGGCGTCCCGCATCGTCGTTCGTCGCGAATTTCGTCGGAACCTCCGCGGTGTTCAGCGCCGAAGAGGCGAAAAAGATCCTCGGTCACTCGGGCGCGTGTTCGATTCGCCCAGAGCACATGGACATCGTGAGCGGCAAGACCCCCGCGGGAACCATTGCCCTCACGGGAACAGTGGCCGAAACCATCTTCCTCGGTGCCTCGACGCGAATCATCGTCGACCTTGCGGCGGGCAAGAGAATCGCGGTCCTCGAACAGAACGACCTCAATCGGAAGCACACCGCGCTCGGCAGCTCTGTCACCGTTGCGGTGCACCCCCAATTCCTTACCCCCTTGTCTTAACCTCTCAACCACCAACAACAAAGGAGAAAACAATGCGCAACGCATTGACCCGGCGTGCCGGGTTTGCCGGACTCGCGGTCGCTTCGATCGTCGTCCTCGCCGGATGTGGCACAGGCGGTTCCACCGCTGCTGGCCCCACCGCGCTCACCGAACTCGGTGACCCCGAAGGTGCCGTCTCGATTCTCGCGTGGCCCGGCTATGTCGAGGACGGAACAAACGACCCAGCCTACGACTGGGTAAGTGACTTCGAAACAGAGACCGGCTGTATGGTCACCGCGAAGACCTACGGCACGTCGGACGAAGCGGTCAGCCTGCTGAAGACCGGTGACTACGACGTTGCCGCCGTCAGTGGTGACGCGTCGCTTCGCATGATGGTCGCCGGCGATGTTCAGCCCATCAACACCGACCTGATTCCCTCGTATGCCGGCATCTACGACTTCCTCAAGATGCAGTCGCACAACTCGCTGGGTGGAGTTCCTTACGGTGTCCCCCACGGCTATGGCGCAAACCTCTTGCAGTACAACACCGAGGTTGTCTCACCCGCTCCCACCTCGTGGGGTGCGGTCTTCGACGCCAACAGCCCTTACGCAGGCAAGGTCACGGCCTATGACTCGCCCATCTACATCGCGGACGCCGCGCTGTACCTGATGGCGACGCAGCCCGACCTCGGCATCACGAACCCCTACGCACTCGACGAGACGCAGTTCGCTGCTGCCGTTGACCTGCTCAAGGTTCAGCGTGGAATCGTCGGCGAATACTGGAGCGACTACCTCGCGCAGGCTCAGTCCTTCACGACCGGTGACTCCGTCATCGGTACGTCGTGGCAGGTTATCCTCGGCATGCTTCAGGGCGAGAACCAGCCTATCGACGCCGTCCTCCCGACTGAGGGTGCGACTGGTTGGTCGGACACGTGGATGATTTCGTCGACCGCCGCTCACCCCACCTGTGCGTACAAGTGGCTCGAGCACATGGCCAACCCCGAGACGAACGCAATGGCGACGGGTTACTTCGGTGAAGCTCCGTCGAGCGACGCCGCCTGCACCTTCCGTGAGGACTGCGCCGCGTACCACGCCGGAGACGCCGAATACGCGTCGAAGATCTGGTACTGGACGACCCCCACGGCCGAGTGCCTCGACGGCCGCACCGACGTTCAGTGCGTCGACTACCCCGCCTGGACTCAGGCGTGGCAGGAAATCAAGGGCTAGTTAGCCCTCGGAGTAAGACATGACAACTGTGTCCTCGTCTGCACCCGACCGGGTCGGGGGGTCGCCTGTCGGCGATTCCTTGGCCCGGCGGGGCTCCTCTTATTTGTATCGCCACGCAAAAGTCCGCCTCGCACTCCTGCTGTCGGCCCCACTTTTCTGGCTCGGACTGGTGTACATCGCGGCACTCGTCGCCCTTCTCATCACGGCTTTCTGGACGGTCGACTCGTTCACTGGGGAAATCCTCATCGAGTGGAACATCGACAACGTCACCAAAGTTCTCGGGGACGCGCTGTACCACGCGGTCACCCTGCGAACCCTCGGCGCAGCAATACTTGTCACCATCATTGACGTCGCGATCGCGTTGCCCATCGCGTTTGTCATGGCGAAGATCGCAAGCCGCGGAGTTCAACGCGCGCTCGTCATCGCAATCCTCATGCCGCTCTGGGCGTCCTATCTGGTCAAGGCATACGCCTGGCGCAGCATTCTCGCTCAGGACGGCATTCTCGACTGGCTTCTCGGTCCGATCGGCGGTTCGTCGCCCGGTTACGGTTTCGAAGGTTCGGTCATGACCCTCGCTTACCTGTGGCTACCGTTCGTCATTCTGCCGATCTTCACCGCGCTCGAACGAGTCCCCGACACACTGCTCGATGCATCGAGCGACCTCGGCGCGCGCACCTCATCGACCTTTCGGTTCATCGTCCTGCCGCTCATCGTTCCCGGCATTATCGCGGGAAGTATTTTCAGTTTCTCGCTGACGCTCGGAGACTACATCGCGGTCAAGATTGTCGGTGGTGCGACCCAAATGCTGGGAACGCTCGTCTATTCAAACGTCGGTGTCGCAAACAACCTGCCGCTCGCCGCCGCGATTTCCCTTATTCCCCTCACCATCATCTTCATTTACCTCGCGGCCGTGCGACGCACCGGCGCCCTCGACAACCTGTGACCCGCCCATGAGACTCACACTGACCTCCAAAATCGTCCTCTGGGCGGTGACCGTTCTTACGCTCGCTTTCATTTACGCCCCGATTCTCGTCGTGGTGCTCAACTCGTTCTCGACGAGCAAGACCCTCGCGTGGCCGCCGCCGGGCTTCACGACCGAGTGGTGGGCGAAGGCGTTCACCAACGAAGGGGCCGTCGCAGCCATTACAACCTCGGCGATCGTGGCGACGTCGTCAACGATTGTCGCCTTGTTGCTGGGAACTGCGCTGTCGTTCGCACTTCACCGGTTTAACTTCTTCGGCAAATCAACGGTCAACCTGCTCGTGGTGTTGCCCATCGCGTTACCGGGAATCGTCACGGGTATCGCGCTCAACAACGCGTTCCGGACAATGTTGGGAATGCAACTCGGTTGGTTCACAATCATCGTGGCGCACGCAACCTTCTGTGTCGTGACCGTGTTCAATAACGTGTTCGCGCGCCTTCGTCGCGTAGGCACGTCCCTCGAAGAAGCGTCGAGCGACCTCGGGGCCGGAATCTGGACCACCTTCCGCCTTGTCACGTTCCCGCAAATTCGCTCAGCCCTCTTTGCCGGCGGACTCTTGTCGTTCGCCCTGTCCTTCGACGAAATCATTGTGACGACATTCACCGCAGGTAACGGTGTTCAGACTCTTCCGATTTTCATCCTCGAGAACATGTTCCGCCCGAACCAAGCGCCGATCGTTGCGGTTGTCGCAGTTGTCATGATTCTCATCGCGATCGTGCCGATCTACATTGCCCAACGCTTGACGTCGAGCGACAACCGCTAACCGCCAGGTCCGGCGACGGCCGTTGCCACAACGCCGTCTTTCCTCGAACGGACCGTCGCAACCCCGTGCGCAACGACGCACGACTCGGTGCCGGTGATGGCGGGTTCACACGGGGTCGTATCACCGGCGAGTGCGCGGGTGGCGACGCTCGTCGCCGCGAGTTCGGCATTTCGGAGTGCGGCGGTCACTCGCATGATGACGTTTGCTCCGCCGAGCCCACCGAGGGCGAGAATGACCACCGAGCCCAGTAACACGAGCGATGTCACGCTGCCCGACCCCCGTTCTATCGCGGCGCGCACTGCGTCACCGTGACATGCCCCATCAGCGGAAGTGGAGGTGGAAAAAGGGCATCGACGCACAACTCAGTTGCGTCACTGCGCGCCGTCCAGTCCGCTAAGCCAACGATTCGTTTAGCCGCGGCGAGCCGCTCCGATTCCGACTCACCCCGACTGATGTCCCGAGCGGTTTCGGCGGCCACCGAGGTCGCGGTCACGGCGTCCATTGCCCAGCGCACGGCACCAATGACAAGTCCCACGACAAGTAACAGCGCGGGAATGGCGATA
>CANGCU010000020.1 GCA_947452355.1 Microbacteriaceae bacterium
GAGCCTGTCCCACCCGCATCCGACGAACCCCTATGCCGAAACGGGCGTGAAGCTCGGTGACGAACAATTCGCGGATTCGGACGAATGGGAAAAAGCGGGACAACTCGCTCTCGTCGGGATTGGTGTGGAGCCAGGAATGTCCAACGTCTTCGCTCGTTACGCCGTGGACCACCTTTTCAGCGAAGTCGACGAGCTCGGCACTCGGGACGGAGCTAATCTCGTCGTGTTTGATGACGAGGGTAAAGAGATCTTTGCTCCCAGTTTCAGTATCTGGACGACAATCGAGGAGTGCCTCAATCCTCCGGTGATTTGGGAGAAGGACCGTGGGTGGTTTACGACTCCCCCGTTCAGCGAACCCGAAGTGTTTGATTTTCCCGAAGGCATCGGTCCGGTCGAATGCGTAAATGTCGAGCACGAAGAAGTCCTGATGATGCCACGCTGGCTCCCGGCCAAGCGCGTGACATTCAAGTACGGACTCGGCGACGAGTTCATCGGTGTGCTCAAAACTCTTCACGCGTTGCACCTCGATTCGAATGATCCAATCCGCGTTCGCAGTGCGAACGGCCCGGTCGAGGTTTCCCCGCGCGATGTCGTTGCTGCCGCACTCCCTGACCCCGCGACCATCGGCCCACGCATGAAGGGCAAGACCTGCGCCGGCGTCTGGGTCACGGGAAAAGGCAAGGACGGAAAGCCCCGAGAGGTGTACCTGTATCACGTGTCCGACAACGAGTGGACGATGGCCGAGTACGGGACGCAGTGTGTGGTCTGGCAAACGGCGCTGAATCCCGTCATCGCCCTGGAATTACTCGCAACGGGTCAGTGGTCGGGATCCGGTGTTCTCGGCCCCGAAGCGTTCGATGCCAAGCCGTTCCTCGACCTCATGGCCGCCGACGAATCAGCGGGCGGCTACGGCCAGCCGTGGGGGCTTCGCGAACAATAACCCATCAATGCCTGACATGGACTAAGTAGACTAACCGGCATATAATCAGGTTATGTCCCGCCAAGTTAACGTGCACGAAGCCAAAACCCAATTCTCCAAAATCATTGCTGCCGTGGAAGCTGGGGAAGAAATCGTTGTGGCGCGAGCGGGAAAACCGATAATCAAACTTGTGAAGATCGATGAACAACTCCCTCCGCCGATTGTGCCGGGATTCGCACACGACATTTTGCCCGACGTGTCTGACGAAGAATGGGACGCATTGAACGTCGAATTCAATTCGCTATTCCGTGACAAGAACTTCGATCGTTGACCCGCGCGTTCTTCGACACCCACGTCGCATACTGGCTGGCAAAAGATCCCCATCGGTTATCGCCAGCGCTTGTAGCGCGGGTCAACCGGCATCATCACCGAGCAGTGTCGAGCCTGTCTTTCGCGGAACTGGAAATCAAACGCATCCTCGGGCGCGCACCTGAATTTGGAGACCTCAGTGAGCGCTTCGCCTCGATGTCAATTGAGATTGAGCCGTTCGACTACACCGCTTCTCGATCCGTCGCCCGTTTCCCGACCCTGGTGCGCCACGACCCGTTCGATCGCATGATTTTTGCGCAAGCCGCCTCGCGACCGAATACGACGTTCTTCACGGCCGACAAGACACTGATTGCGCTCGGGCTGGACTGGGTCGTCGACGCTCGCAATTGAAAAATCGGGACGCCACCCGAAGGTGACGCCCGACCAAGGATGTCAATTTAATCCATACGCAGAGAGAACTGTGTCCAACGGAATTAAGTCTTGGTCGCCAGCATACAAACTGTGCACAACGTTGTTTTTCACGTCAATCAAACCGACATAAGCGGCCCCGTGGTTGACCACGCCGTTTCGCTCGACACCCTCATAGCCTGCTACTACGAGACTGTCCCCTTTTTCAACCGTTGAGATGTCGATGGATGGGTCAAAATCCGATCCGACCATCAGATTAAATTCTTCACCGATCGGCCCGGTACTTGTCACCACTCGAATCGTGACATCGCGATAGTAGATCGCCGCCGTTCCCTTACCCGTCACTGAATCAATCACGGTGTACCACTGCTCATCACCAATTTGAGTGACCACTCCTGTCGCGAAAAAAGTTGCATTGTTTTGAGCGATGTTCGCAGCAAAAATGCTTTGTCGATAACTCGACACTGTTGCACGACCAGGGTTCGTTGTGACTTCCGTCAAGGAAATACCCGTTTGATCTGTTACGCACCCGGTGAGACTTAGGATTGCGATAACTATGAAGATTTCGAGTGGTAAAGCGAGCTTCTTCACGAGTGAAGTCTGCCGATAAGCGGACGAATAGTCAATTATTTTGACTCTTCAACAATAAAAATCGGGACGCCACCCGAAGGTGACGCCCCGATAGGGTAAGTCGAAACTTACTTGAGCGTGACGGTTCCGCCGGCTTCTTCGATAGCAGCCTTTGCCTTGTCAGCGGTCTCTTTGTTGGCGCCTTCGAGGATGGTCGCGGGTGCGCCATCAACGAGTGCCTTTGCTTCTCCGAGGCCGAGGTTCGTGAGTGCACGGACCTCTTTGATGACCTGGATCTTCTTTTCGCCAGCAGCCTCGAGGACGACGTCGAACGAGTCCTTCTCTTCTGCGGCGTCGCCGCCACCGGCAGCGCCACCTGCTGCGGGTGCAGCAGCGGCAACAGCAACGGGTGCTGCTGCGGTTACGTCGAACACCTCTTCGAACTTCTTGACGAAGTCCGAGAGTTCGATGAGCGAGAGCTCCTTGAATGCCTCAATGAGGTCATCTGCGCTGAGCTTAGCCATGATTGTCTCCTTGTTTCTGGTGTTGTCGAAAACGCGCTCGTTACGCGTTTTCCTGCTTCTGACGCAACGCGTCGACCGCGCGAACGGCCTTTGCGAGCGGTGCGTTGAACATGTAGGCAGCGCCGAAGAGCGACGACTTGATAGCGCCTGCAAGCTTGGCAAGCAGGACCTCTCGAGTCTCGAGATCGGCGAGCTTCTTGACCTCGTCAGCCGTGAGGGGTGCTCCGTCGAAGAAGCCTCCCTTGATGACGAGGGCAGTGTTTGCCTTGGCAAAGTCACGAAGGGCCTTCGCAACAGTGACGGTGTCACCGTGAACGAAAGCAATAGCCGTGGGTCCAACGAGTTCGGCATCGAATGAACTGATGCCCTCGGCGTTGAACGCACGCTTGGCCAGCGTGTTCTTCACCACGGCGTACGACGCGTTCGCACGGAGGTTTCCGCGCAGCTCTTTGAGTTGCGCAACCGTGAGTCCGCGGTACTCGGTGAGCAGTACACCGCTCGAGGTTCGGATTCCCTCCGAAATCTCGGCGATTGTTGCTTCCTTGTTCGCCATGGTGCTCCTTGTGTTTGAATACGGACCCGATGGCCACTGGCAAGAAAAAAACTCCGGCGCAAACGCACGGAGTCAAACAGCTTTCGCTGGGGAACTTCATTCGCCTGCGCGGGTCCTCACCGGGGTGAGACTTCGATTTCAAACTTTCGTTCGAAACAACCAGCGGTCTTCGGTTCTCTCAGGGTACACGGCGGGCACCCCGCGGCGCAAATCAGGCTTTAAGGACGCGGGGAAGCGTAACCACGAAACGGGTGTCCCCGGGAACGCTCTGTACGGAAATCGTGCCATTGTGTGCACGAACGAGACCCTCGACAATCGCAAGGCCCAGTCCGGTTGAGCCGGTCGCTCGGGCACGCGAGGTGTCGGCGCGAGCGAAACGTTCGAACAGGCTCGCGCGAACCTCTTCCGGGATTCCCGGACCGTTATCCGCGACGGTTATCACCACCGAATCAGCGGTGTTCGCCACAGAGGTCGACACCACCGTTCCGGCGGGGGTGTGTGTCCCCGCATTCGCCACGAGATTCGCCAGCACTTGGTAGAGCCGGTCGCGGTCCGCCGCGACAATGGCGCCGCGGGTTGCCTTCACCTTCCACACGTGATCTGGTGAGGCGACCGTGGCATCGTTCACGGCATCTCTAACCAGTTTGGATACGTCGAGCGGTGCAAGGTCCAGGCTCCGTCCCTCGTCAAGCCGCGCAAGCAACAGAAGGTCCTCGACGAGAACCGACATGCGGACGGATTCCGATTCGATTCGGCCGAGGGCGTGGCGAAGATCGTCGCTCATGGCCATGTTTTGTCGCCTCGTGAGTTCCGAATAACCACGGATTGCGGTCAGTGGTGTTCGTAACTCGTGGCTCGCGTCAGCGACAAACTGCCGAACCTTCGCCTCACTGATGCGACGCGCCGTGAGTGCCTCGTCGACGTTATCGAGCATGTGGTTGAACGCTCGGCCAAGTTCGCCGACTTCGGTATTGGGCTCATCGATGTCGACGCGTTCCGTCAGAGCGGCGTCACCCACCGCGAGTTCCAAATCAGAGATTCGATGGGCGGTCTGTCGCATTCGTTCGAGCGGTCGAAGTGCGACATCGACCGACTTGCGTCCCGCAAATACGACGAGGGCGACGATTCCAAAAATCAGGAACAACAGGAATACGCCAATGCGACCAACGACGCGATCGATGGTTCCCGTCGGAAGTCCCATAAGAATGATGTGCCCGCTCGTCGCATCAACCGCTGCGATTCGATAGGCGCCGATGCCTCGAAGAGACACGTCCCTGATTCGGCTACCCCAATCGGCGACCGGAATGTCCGCGACCTGATCGGGCGAAAGGGATTCGGGAGTCGCGTTTGCGTTGAGGTAGACGGCCGATACGTGGCCATTAGCGTCAATCGCCCCGAGCACGGTTCCAACGCCCAATCCCGGGGCATTGAGCTGCTCACCTGGGTCATCGGTGTCACTAACCACGCTGTGTAGTCGCTGTGCGGCCGAGATCAGTTCTTCGTCCAGTTGGCCCACCATGTACGCCCGCACCCCAACCAGAGTTGCGCCGCCGATTGCAAGTCCCGCCACCGCGGTCAGCGCGGCACTCGAAATAATGAGACGCTTGCGGAGCGACCAGCCAGCGAACACGATTTATTCCGTCGGACGCAGGACGTATCCGACACCGCGAACGGTGTGGATCATGGCGGCGCCGCGCGAGTCGATTTTCTTGCGCAGGTACGAAATGTAAATCTCGACGATCGACGACCGCCCGCCGAAGTCGTAGGACCAGACTCGGTCAAGAATCTGCGATTTCGACAAAACCCGTTTCGGATTCCGCATCAGGTAACGCAGAAGTTCGAATTCCGTTGCCGTCAGATCAATGCGATTGCCGGCGCGAAACACCTCGTAGGTTTCTTCGTTGAGGATGAGGTCGCCCACCACGATTTCGGGATTTTCGCGAACGACGCTCGCCATGATTGACCGGCGAACAATTCCTCGGATTCGCGCAACGAGTTCTTCGACCGAGAACGGCTTAGTGACGTAATCGTCGCCGCCGGCCGTGAGCCCGACGACACGATCTGCGACCGCATCCTTGGCAGTCAGAAAAAGGACTGGTACGTCGGTGTTGTCCGCGCGAATTCGACGCATCACTTCGAGGCCATCAAAGTCAGGGAGCATGATGTCCAGAATGATGATGTCGGGTTTGAACTCTTTCGCCTCTGTCACCGCCTTGCGACCGCTCGCGACCGTTCGGACCTCGAACTTCTCGTACCGAAGAGCCATCGATACAAGTTCGGAAATTGCGGGCTCGTCATCAACAACGAGAGCTCGGACGGGGTTCCCGTCGGCTTTCACCAGGGCTTCGGTATCAGCGTTCACCCTTACCAGTCTTATGACAAACCTATGAATTTACCTAACGAGGTCTGTGACGGGGTTATGCAGATACGGAAACGCCCCGACCGAAGCCGAGGCGTTTCCGTTCGAAATGACCTATTTAGCTGCTCGGAGGCGGCGGCGAATCATCAGGGTGGCGCCAGCGGCGACAAGCAGTAATCCCGAAACCGTGAGTCCGCTCGCGCTGTCTGTTCCGGTGTAGGCGAGCACGTCATTACCACCGTGACCATCGGTTCCTCCGGAACCACCGGGGATAATCACACCGACGGTAAACACCAACACGTTGCCGTCTGGGTCATAACCGACCACCTGGAGGTTGTGAACTCCTGGGTCTAGTCCCGGTGGAATCTGGAGGGTTCCAGAGAACTCGCCAGACGGGTCCGTGAAGATCTTCCCCAGGAAGGTTGGGTCCGAAAAGATGTATACCTTGACGGGTGACTCAGAGGCGAAACCTTCACCGCTGGTGTCGAGGAGACCATCCGCGTTAAGAATCAGGTTCCCGTCGGTATCGAGGTTGAGTGGCACGCTCGACGCGTCGAGGCCCGCGAGGCTAAACGTCAGCCCTCCCGACGTTCCCACAATTCCGTTAACGGAATTGTTCGGCTCGATGGTTACGGGTGTGTCAACCCCGTCAATGGTGAGGTTGCTGTCGCCCGGGTGATCCGTAATGTCGTCTGGCACGGGCGCAAGTGGGTCGTCCGGTTCAGGACGGTCCTCAGTATCACCGCTTCCGTCCATAACGGGAACAGCAAAGCCTTGAACCACTCCACCGGTCATCCGGAATGTATAGCGCCCGTTGATTTCAGAGTTCAACCGATTATTGGTCATCGCCGTGTCGTGCCCATCGACCATGTCGCGGCCCGGAGTCGACGGGAAAAGCTCGTAAACATCGGCAACTTCACCAATCGGATCCCAGTCGACGAGCCCGACTCCAGTTCGACATGAACTTCCCATGCTGCCCGAACAGTTATACCCGTCTCCTCCGTCGCGCATCGAGCCGTAGTTGTACTCGATGTCGAAGTCGTAACCGTTGGTTTCGCCATTCACGGTGGCCCGCTTGACGAGCACGATCTGGAATGTATTGGTCAAAATTTGGGGGTTGCGGTCTTCGAAGGTCACACTTCGATAGTCCGTGTACACCCATGCGTCGCGACCATCGACCGTAGATTCACCGATATAGACGGTGTTGACCTTGCCAACTCCGTCATCGACACCGTTCTGGTCCACGCTAGTTTGGTCCCATTCCCAGCCCTGGTCGACTGTGATGGTGCCAGACTTGAGCGCGGCGGGAAAGTTAGGTGTGCCACCGGTTCCATTTGATGTCCGATATTGATCACCCGAAAAACTGAAGTGGGTGGCGTCAATAACCGTGATCGAAACGTTGTGGAACCAGTAGTCGTCGGTGCGATTGTCTTCCGTGTTTCCGTTATTGAATGCAGAATCGATCATGTAAATCGACCGGTTGTCCCCCGTTGTAAGCCCGTGAGCTGATGACGTAGTAACAGTTACTACCGAGTCCGACGTTGTCGGGTCGCCAGACACTGTCATCTGGGTAATGGTGTTTTCGGCGTTTAGAACGTTATTTCCCAAGTCATTATCGTTTGCGAACGCAGCGATTACCGGGGCCTCTGCATCCGAAGCTAGGGAATCGAGTGTTTCGTCATAGTCATCGCTACAGTCCGCGGTGTCGTAGTGAACGGGACTCACGGTTCCGTTGCTCGTGACACAAATACCGTCGTATGTCCGACCAAAAAAGTTCATCGGCCACGGGGCATGAATCAGTTGGGCATCGTCATCCGAATCTTGAATGTCTTCCGCGACGTCGCCGATCACCCGGCCATCGCCGCCATAACGAACCGCGGTCGTGATGTCGCCAACCCCGCTCGCGCTGGCGGTCGTAACCGCAATCAGCGAGGGAGCGACGCCGAAGACGGTCGCAAGAATAATCGTTGCTATGCGCTGCAATTTAGTCGAAGGTTTCACGGTATTTCCAATCACGAACTATCAATGGTTGCGTTAATTCTAAATCCATTGTGGGTCAATTTAAAATTCAGCTAGTAAATAAATATAGCACTGCATGGGGAAAAACGAAGAACGTCCTCGATGAGCCCTTTAGCCCGGACCCGTCGAGGACGTTCGCGATTCGCTAATTACAGTGCGCTGGTGTCGAGCGGAATTCCCGGTCCGAAAGTAGTCGAAATCGACGCCTTCTGAATGTAACGGCCCTTCGCGGAAGACGGCTTTGCACGCTGAATCTCGTCGAGGGCTGCACGGAAGTTATCCCCGAGCTGCTCGGCCGAGAAGGACGCCTTGCCCACGATGAAGTGAACGTTGGAGTGCTTGTCGACGCGGAACTCGATCTTTCCACCCTTGATGTCCGTAACAGCCTTGGCCGGGTCGGGGGTTACCGTTCCGGTCTTAGGGTTCGGCATCAGGTTTCGGGGCCCGAGAACCTTACCCAGACGACCGACCTGGCCCATGAGTTCCGGCGTCGAAACGGCAGCGTCGAACGACGTGTAGCCTCCAGCGACCTTGTCGATGAGTTCAACCCCGCCGACCTCGTCGGCACCCGCCGCGAGCGCGGCTTCGGCGGCCGGTCCCGTTGCGAAAACGATGACGCGAGCGGTCTTGCCCGTGCCGTGGGGAAGGCTGACCGTGCCACGAACCATTTGGTCGGATTTACGAGGGTCAACGGCCAACTTCAGCGCAACCTCGACGGTCGAATTGAACTTGGCGGATCCGGTTTTCTTTGCCAACTCAACGGCTTCGTCCGGGGAATAGAATTTGCCCTCTTCGAGAAGGGCGACGGCGGCGTTGTACGCCTTGGATTTCTTGGCCATGATTGTTTCTCCTTCAGAGAATCGCGGTGTCGTGAGCCTGGCGGCTCTCCCGCTAGTAGAAATGGGTTATTCGACCGTGATGCCCATGGAACGGGCGGTGCCGGCGATGATCTTCTCGGCAGCCTCGACGTCATTGGCGTTGAGGTCGACCTGCTTCTGCTCGGCGATCGAGCGCAACTGGTCCTTGGTCAACTTTGCGACCTTGACCGTGTGCGGGGTCGATGATCCCTTGGCGACGCCGGCGGCCTTTTTGATGAGCTCGGCTGCGGGCGGGGTCTTGAGGATGAACGTGAACGAACGGTCCTCATAGACGGTGATCTCGACGGGAATAACGTTTCCACGCTTGTCCTGCGTTGCGTTGTTGTACGCGGTGCAGAACTCCATGATGTTGACACCGTGCTGACCGAGCGCCGGACCAATCGGCGGGGCGGGGTTCGCCGCGCCTGCCTGGATCTGGAGCTTGATGAGGCCGGTGACCTTTTTCTTTGCTGCCATTTTCTTTCCTTACTTGTCGTGCGTGACGAGTGTCACGCGCTCCCACGCCGACGCCCTGTGCGTCGGGTGGTAATTCTCGTTACTGCTTTTCCACCTGGCTGAAGGTGAATTCGACGGCCGTGTCACGACCAAAGACGTTGATGAAGATAGACAGCTTGCCGGTGTCGAGGTGGATTTCGTGAATCGTTCCCTGAAGTCCGGCGAAGGCACCTTCCTTGATTCCCACGGTCTCGCCAACCTCGAAGTCCGTCGTGACCACGAGATCGCGCTTGCCCGAGCTCTTGAGTCCACCGGCGGAACGCGCGCCTTCGATTGGTGCTTCGGTCTTAAGCATGTCGAACGCGTCCTGGAACGACAGCGGGATCGGGTTGTGCGCATTTCCGACGAAGCCCGTGACCCCGGGGGTGTGGCGAACGGTCGACCACGAATCTTCGTTGAGGTTCATTCGAACGAGGACATACGAGGGAACGCGCACACGAGTGACGAGCTTGCGCTGACCGTTCTTGATGTCGACGATGTCCTCGAGTGGAACAGCAACCTCGAAAATGTCGTCCTGCATGTTCATCGCAAGAACCCGGTTCTCGATGTTGGTCTTGACCTTCTTCTCGTAACCCGCATACGAGTGGATGACGTACCACTGGCCGGGCTTGCGGCGCAGTTCCTTCTTGAAATCCGCATAAGGGTCTTCTTCAGGTTCCGCAGCGACTTCCTCATCAGGTTCGGCCGCAACGTCTGCTTCGTCGTGGGTTGCGTCATCCGCCGCAATGGCCTCATCGACGGAATCAATGTCGAGAGCGTCGTCGACGACGGCATCCGCTTCGGGATCGACCGCGTCCTCGAGCGCGTCGAGCGCCTCGTCGAGGTCGGTGTCGGTGATGTCGTCAGAGTGGTTTTCGGTCACGTCGTATAGTCCTTAGTTCTTAGTTAGTCCACGGAAGGGATCCGTCACCGAAAACGAACCCGGTGAGAATTCCGATCACGATGTCGAGGCCCGAGATGAGCGCCATCATGATGACGACGAACACGAGCACAACTGACGTGTAGGTGACGAGTTCTTTGCGGGTCGGCGTGACGACCTTGCGGAGTTCGATGACAACTTCACGCATGAACTGCGCGACGCGGCCGAACAAGCTCTTCTTCCGCTCGCCGCGCGCTGCGGCAGAGCCGGGAGTGATGTCGTCAGTCACGGTGTTGCCTTTCGATGTGATGTGGATGCCGGAGTACCGACATTCGCAGGGCGGACAGGACTCGAACCTGCAACCTGCGGTTTTGGAGACCGCTGCTCTACCAATTGAGCCACCGCCCTGTGCATGAACCTCAAGCGGTGCCACGCGCCTCACGGCACGACAAAGCATGGTGTTCGGCACCAAAAATCAAGTGTATGCCAGCAACGCTCAATCTCCAAAGCGAGGTCTGCCCCGTCCGAGACACTAATCTGGTGACGTGACTGAACCTACAAAACGTGTGTCAAAACGAATCGGTGCGATTGCGGAAAGCGCGACCCTCAAGGTGGACGCAAAGGCAAAGGCTCTCAAGGCAGAGGGTCGACCGATCATCTCGTACGGCGCCGGTGAGCCCGACTTCGCGACCCCCGAATTCATCGTCGAAGCGGCCGTCGCCGCGGTCCTCGACCCCAAGAATCATCGGTACACGCCCGCGGCGGGTTTGCCCGAACTTCGCGAGGCGATTGCCGAAAAGACGCGGCGCGATTCCGGGATTGCCGTTTCGGCGTCCCAGGTCATCGTCACGAATGGCGGCAAACAGGCGGTCTACCAGGCCTTTCAGGCTCTGCTTGACGAGGGCGATGAAGTTCTCGTGCCGTCGCCGTATTGGACGACCTACCCCGAAGTCATTGCGCTCGCCGGCGGTGTCATGGTGGATGTTTTCGCCGGCGCAGACAGCGGATATCGCGTGACTGTCGAACAACTCGAGGCAGCGCGCACCCCCAAGACCAAGGTCCTGCTGTTTGTGTCCCCCTCGAACCCGACCGGTGCCGTGTACGACGCGGACGAAACGCGTGCCATCGGACAGTGGGCACTCGAACACGGTCTGTGGATCATCTCGGACGAGATCTACCAGAACCTCACTTATGACGGCGATAAAGCCATGTCGATTCTTGAAGCTGTCCCTGAATTGGCGAACCAAACAATCCTCGTCAACGGTGTCGCCAAGACCTACGCCATGACCGGGTGGAGGCTCGGGTGGATGGTGTCCCCCGCCGACATCACCGCCGCCGCGGCGAACCTGCAGTCGCATCTGTCGAGCAACGTCTCGAACATCTCGCAGCGCGCCGCGATTGCCGCACTCACGGGTGACCAGTCCGTCGTCGAAGACATGAAAAAATCGTTCGCCCGACGTCGCGCGCTCATGGTCGGCGAACTGTCGAAGATTGATGGGTTTGTCGTTCCAGAGCCGGGCGGAGCGTTCTACGTGTACGCCGACGTCACCGGGTTGCTTGGGCGCGAGTGGGGCGGTAATCGGATCGACACGACAGTCCAGCTCGCCGACTACATTCTCGACGCGGCAGAGGTTGCGGTCGTTCCCGGTGAGGCATTCGGACCGAGTGGCTATCTTCGATTTTCCTATGCGCTCGGCGATGACGAACTGCTCGAGGGGCTCCACCGCCTGCAAAAACTATTCGCCTAATCGAATCCGATCATCGTCGGCTCGGGCGTCAGGATGATTCCAAACGTGTCATGCACGCGAATCGAGATGTAGCGCGCCAATTCGAGAACATCGGCGGCAGTCGCCTGCCCGCGATTCGTGATGGCGAGAGTGTGCTTGCTCGACACCGCCGCATCACTGCCCGCAAGGCCGAAACCCTTGGGGATTCCCGCGTGTTCGATGAGCCACGCGGCACTCAGTTTGACGTCGCCGCGACCGGACGTGAAGTCGGGGTAATCGGGTTCTGTGCCGAGAGGAACGACCACGGGCTGTCGGTCGGCGTCGATTGGGAAACGCGGTGCGTCACCGGGAAGCGTCCGAGATACCGCATCGGAAACCACCGGATTGACGAAAAACGATCCAACACTCACCGAGTCGGGGTCATTCCCTAACACCATTCCCTTGCTCGCGCGAAGGTCCCACACGGTGCGACGGATGTCCGCGAGTGCCACTGAATCGCCCATTTCAACGTTGAGCGCCCGCGCAAGTTGTTCGAAAGCAATGGGGGTCGATTGATCGGATGCGGTCAATGCGAACGTGACGGACACAACGAGACCCGCGCGGCCTTCCTTGAGCGCCGAGGTTCGATATCCGAAACGCAGGTCGTCTCGAGTCAGAGTTTCGACGTCACCTCGCCCGGCCGGAACGAACTGCAACGACTCAAACGTGTCGGAAAGTTCAGAGCCGTACGCGCCAATGTTTTGAATCGGCGCAGCGCCGACTGTGCCCGGAATGCCGCTGAGCGCCTCGAGTCCGGCCAGTCCGTTGTCGACGGTCCACGCAACGAGGTCGTCCCACGACTCCCCCGCCTGAGCGGTGACGAGGACGCGACCGTTGTCGTCGCGGCGGTCGATTCCGCGCGTGGCGACGTGGATGACGACACCGTCAAAAGGGTCATCCGATACAACAATGTTCGATCCGCCTCCGAGCAGAAACCACGGCTCACGCGAGGAGCTGACCGATTGGAAAGTCTCGATGAGCTCCGCTCGGGTGGACGGCTGACGGAAATCAGCGATGTCCCCACCCACGCGCAGTGTCGTGAGGTCGCGGAACGCGGCCGTGCTAGTCAAAAACGACCTGAACCTGCGCCTTGCCGAGCACGGTTTCGCCACCGAACGTGACGGTGAGGTCGAATCGGGCAGCA
>CANGCU010000021.1 GCA_947452355.1 Microbacteriaceae bacterium
CGCACTCGATGCGGTGTGCGTCTTCGGCGCTCATCTTGCCCGCCTTGACGGCGCCCACCGCTTCAAACGAATCAATAATCGTGATGTCTTTTTCGGTCCCGTCGGACAACTTCACCCAGCCAGGGGCGATGGATCCGGCGTACAGGAAGCAACTGGCGAGGTCGAGACGCGCGGCAGCCATGAGCATTCCGGGGATCGACTTGTCGCATCCCGCAAGCAGTACCGTTCCGTCGAGGCGTTCAGCTTGGACAACCGTTTCCACCGAGTCGGCGATGACCTCGCGGGAAACCAGCGAGAAATGCATTCCCTCGTGTCCCATTGAAATTCCGTCGGAGACGGAGATGGTTCCGAACTGCAGCGGGTATCCCCCGCCGGCGTGAACACCCTCTTTTGCGGCCTGAGCAAGTCGACCGAGTGACAGGTTGCAGGGCGTGATCTCGTTCCACGAACTGGCAACACCAATTTGGGGTTTATCCCAGTCGGCGTCCCCCATACCAACGGCGCGAAGCATTCCACGCGACGTCGTCGCTTCGATTCCGTCGGTGACGGCCCTCGAGCGCGGTTTGCGGTCTATCTCAGTCATTCCCTCAGTCTACAAACCATTGGCTCGCGAGAGTGCGGCAGACGAGGGTATCGTTGGGCTCGGAGGTTTCACCATGAAAAAGTTTCTGCTCAACGGTGGATTCATCAGCGCGATTTTTTCGGCATTCGGTTTGGTAAAGACAACGGTGTCAGGAAAGCGTGATTGGAAACTTGCACTCCTGTGGGCGTCCTGGATTCTGAGCCTCATCGCGATCATCGCAGCCATCAATGACGAGGACGACGAATACCTCGAATAATCGTGGTCCCGAACGACGAAAGCCGACCCGAGGGTCGGCTTTCGCGATTGACAATCTAATTAGCGAAGTGCTTTGAGGAGCTGAGGCTTCGACATCGTCGAATAGCCCGCAATTCCCTTCAACTTTGCTGCGGCACGAAGCTGCGCGACAGACCACGATGCATCGGGCTTTCCCGCCAAAGCGGACTTCACGTCTGCTGCAGCCTTCGTTGCGCTCGACTTCACGGTCTTGGAAACGACCTTTGCTTCGGCCTTGACCGACTTGACAGCCTTGTTTGCTCGGGCTTCAGCGGTCTTGACCGCTGCCGATGCCGTGCGCTTGACGTCCTTGGTCACGGTCTTGGCCTTTTTCGTTGCGGTCTTGACAACCTTCGCGCCTTCGCGCTTTGCGTCATCGGCAAGTTCAGTGGCACGCTTTGCTGCGTCCGCAGCCATGTCACGAGCAGTATCTGCCAGCTCGTCCGCTTTCTTGTCAGCGCGTGCGACCATCTTGGAAAGGTTTTTCAGGAAACTCATGGAAACGACATCCTCTACTGGGTTGTTGGGTCTTGTGCCACGTTTAACGCGACAACCTCAGTTTACGCCGAACCAACCCGATTTGCCGAAAGGCACATCGTCAACTGGGCAAAAGTGCCGTGATCAACCCGAGCGTCGTCATTGCGATGCCACCAATTGTTCGCATCGTGACGACGCGCGACGGCGACTGCGCAAACCAATCCCGGGCCGCGCCGGCCGATAGCGCATAGATTGCGTCGCCCGAAATGCCGAAGACTACAAAGATGACGCTGAGTTCGATCATTTGCCACACGATTGGTGAGCCGCCCGAGACAACGAACTGTGGGAACGCGGCCGAAAAGAACACGATGGTTTTCGGATTCGACAATCCGACGACGATGGATTCACGAAGAATGTGCGAACTCGTCGGCACGGTTGCCGGAGCACTCAGGTCCAGGCCATCACGCCGATGACGAATCGCGGTGATTCCCAGATACATAAGAAAAGCGGCACCGGCTAATCGAATGACGTGCATGAGAACCTCGTTGCTTTGGATGAGAACACCGAGGCCGATCGACACGGCGAGCGCCTGCCCAAACACACCGATCCCGTTTCCGACGACGGTCAACACCGCCCCGCGCTTCCCGAGCACCAACGCACGGGAAATGGCGAACATGACGGACGGACCGGGAATCGCAATAATGACGAGAGCGAACGCGATAAACGTCACGATATTTTGCAGGGGGACCACACGCCGAGTTTATCGAGCGTCGTCCGTGCGGCGGTCACCAACGATTAGGAATCGTCGGCAGTCATCAGTCGCGTTGGCGATTCGCACGAGGAACGTGGTCCTCGGAAAGCGGCAAGGGCGGAGAGATCACCCAGAGAACCTGACTCTCGGTTTGCAGCGGATTGTGCCAGTTGTGTGGCGTCCGTGCCGAAAAGGTCGTCGAATCGCCGGTCTCAAGGATTCGTTCGTCGCCGCCCACATCGAGCGACAACTGCCCGTGAAGAACGACGACAAAAATCGACTCGGCGTCAAGCGTGTATGCGCCGGCCGAGCCTCCGCCCGGTTGCATCGTTGTGCGCATCACTTGTACCCACTTCTCGTCGTGGGGAGTCAAAAGGTATTCCTGCAGATCCACGCCACCCATATACAGAGGAATGCCTCCGTGCACGATGGGTTCATCGGGATATGTGAACAACGAACCAATCGTGATGCCCAAAACTTCGCAAATTCGCAAGAGGACGGGAACCGAAACCCGAGTTTTCCCGCGTTCCGCAAGGCTCACGAAACCTTTGGTGACACCCGCTTGTTGTGCGACGTGGGTCACAGAAAGACCCTTGGCCAGGCGGGTGGCGCGAAGTTTCGGGCCGATATCTTCCATCCCCGCTCGGTTCTCGTCGTTGAGTGACATGACCCCATTGTGTCGTACGCCACACCCCGCGAAACAGGTTGTATAAAAACCCAAACACTGCCACGATATGTTGAGCAGTACTAAACGGCTTGGCGCTACACCACGGACAACGGAGTCACGATGAAGGCAGTCACATTCGACGGAACGAACGTCGCAGTCAGCGACGTAGACCTCGCCGAACCACGTCACGGCGAAGTCCGAGTCCAGGTGAGTGCCGCCGGCGTTTGCCACTCAGACCTTCACGTCATTCGCGGCGAGTGGGCGGTCCCCTTGCCCCTCGTCATGGGCCACGAAGGATCCGGCATCGTCGACGCGGTGGGCGAAGGCGTCACCACGCTTTCCGTTGGTGACCACGTTGTCTTGTCGTGGGTTCCCAACTGTGGAAAATGTCGCTATTGCCTTCTCGGCCGTCCCGCTCAGTGTGAACTCGTTGCCAGCGTTGTCGCACCGAACGGTGTTCTCTATGACGGGACCAGCCGCCTGTCTAAGGACGGAAAGCCAATCCACCACTACCTGGGTGTGTCGTCGTTCGCCGAGATGGTCGTCGTGCCCGAATCAGGCGCGATCAAGGTTCGAAGCGACGCGCCGCTCGATGTGATCGCACTCGTGGGGTGCGCCGTCGCGACAGGTGTCGGCGCCGTTCGAAACACGGCACACTTTGTTCCAGGATCCACGGCCGCAGTAATCGGTTGCGGTGGCGTTGGACTTTCCGTCATTCAGGGTGCTCGCCTCGAAAAGGCGAGTGCGATCCTTGCGGTGGATGTCGCTGCCGACAAACTCGAACTCGCCCAAAAACTCGGAGCCACCCACACACTTCTCGTCACTCCGGGAATGAACGTCCCCGAGGCGATGAAGGCAATCATCCCGGAGGGTCTCGACTACGTGTTCGATGCCATCGGCAAAATCATGACGACCGAGCAATCCATCCAGGCGCTCGGTCTCGGTGGAAGCGCGGTTGTCGTTGGACTGCCCCCCACAGGTCAGTCCGCACAGTTCGACCCGCTCGTTTTGGCGGAAGCCGACCAGCGCATTCTCGGATGCAATTACGGCTCAACCGTTCCCCAGCGGGACATCCCGCGTCTCGTCGACGAGCTCATGTCTGGTGATCTCGACCTCGAATCCATGATTTCGGCCCGTCGACCTCTCGACGAAGCCGAATCGGCACTCGCAGACCTCAACTCGGGTGCCGCCCTGCGCCAGCTCTTGCTGCCGTAGCCACAACAAACGGAGGACACAATCACATGAGTACACCAAAGGATCACTCCGGCGGTTTGGCGCGACGCAGCGTCACCCCGTTCGAAGTACTGGCACAGAGTGTCGCGAACATCGCGCCGAGTGCCGTTATCGCGTTTACCCCCATGTTCATGGCTGGCTCCGCCGGAAATGGCGCATGGTTTTCCTTCGCGATCGGGATGGTCATCATCCTCATCATCGCGAGGTCCGTCACCTCAATCGCACGCCGTCGCGCGGGTGCAGGGTCGCTGTATTCGCTGATCCGACCCGCTATCGGCGCAACAGGTAGTTTCATCACCGGTTGGGGTCTGTTCGTCGGAGCAATCTGTATCGCGGCGGGTTCGCTCGCCGGGGCAGGATTCTTCGCCTCCGAGTTCCTCAAGGGCTTCGGGATCACGACGTTCGACAGCATCACGGGTCAAATCATCCTCGACGCACTGTTGCTCGCCGTAGCGATCTGGGTCACCATCTCGAGTGTGCGCATTGCCGCACGCGTCTCCGCGACGCTCGAGGTGCTGTCCATCATCGTCATCGTCATCGTGCTCGTGATTGTCCTCGTCCAGAGCGGCAACATCGTCGACATGAACCAGCTGACCCTCAGTGGTGCAACGGTCGACGGCATGGTGTTCGCGGTTGTCCTCGCAATCCTCGGCTTCGTTGGATTCGAAAGCGCCGCATCACTCGGTGAAGAAGCGGAAGATCCCTACAACGCGATTCCTCGCGCAATCCGCGGTGGAGCGATTTTCGCCGGAGTTCTGTACATCTTCGCCACCTATGTCCAGGTCGCCGCAATCGACGGGGGTGCGGCAGGACTCGCCGCATCGGGATCGCCAATGGATGCACTGGCAGCGCAGTACGGACTCCAAGGCTTCGTGCCGTTGCTCAACCTGGGCTTCACCGCGTCATTCGTTGCCGTGGTCATGGCCTGTATCACCGTTGCCGGTCGCCTCATGTTCTCGTGGGGTAACGAGGGCATCATCGGAAAGTCGTTCGGAAAGGCACACGCAAAATACCGCACGCCTGCAACTGCAATCCTGTGGACCGTCCCGATGATCTTCATCCCGACCGCCTACGAGCTCTCGATTGGCGAAGTGCCTCTCAACATCACGACATACATCGACACCATCGGTGTATTCGGATACATGATCGCGTACATGCTCGTCTGCCTGTTCGCTCCGGTCTTCCTCAAGAAGGCAGGCGTCAAGCAGGTCGTGTTGACCCAGGTACTCGGAATCATTGGTGCCGCGGCGCTCGTCTACGTCTACTGGGTGAACATCGTGGGAACCGTAGAACCCTTCAACCAGCTTCCGGTCTGGTTCGCGGCCTCGATGATCGTCGGTATCGGATTCTTCCTCGTTGTTCGCGCGCGCAACCCCAAGGCTGCGGCACTCGCGGGAACCTTCGCGGACGATAACGCCGAAAAAATCAGCTAGCGCTCTATCGAACTGCGGGGTGTGCCCGGGCCATCACGGTCCGGGCACACCTTTGTCTTGGGACAAAGATTGTGAAAGATTATGCCGGGTCATGACATAGTCAAGGTAAGTCGCAAAGGAGCCCCGTTGTCCCCCGAGGAATTCACGCAGCGTTTCGGTGAAATGCGCGCACCCATCGCCAAGTTCCTCTACCGGCGCGTTGAGCCCGATGACGTTGATGATCTGTCCGCACAGATTTTCGATATTGCCTGGCGAAAAGGCGGCTCGGTCAACGTGGGCGAAGAATTGCCCTGGCTGTATCGAGTCGCAACCAACCTGGTGGCCAACCACCGCCGGAAAAACACGCGGGCCCGAAACTTCGTGGCACGACTTGTCGCGCCCGACACGTCACCGTCGGCGGAATCCATTGCCGTCGCCGACATCGCTCTCGCAGACGCGTGGCGACTGTTACCGGCAACGTCGAGAGAAATCCTGTCGCTGACCGCATTCGATGGGTTGAGTGTGACGGAGGCGGCGCTGGCACTAGACATCACCGCCAACGCCGTTTCCGTTCGACTCAATCGAGCTCGCGCACAATTGCGAGTGGCACTCGCGGAAACAGCGTGAAAGATTTCTCACCCAAAGGACATAAACACAGTATGAACACACCGACGGATGATTCCCTTGACGACCGCCTTCGCAAATCCGACCCTGCGGGTCGGGGCGTGAAGGTTCCCGCGGCCCAACGGTCGCAATCACCACGTAACTCGAACAACCCCCTTCGCGATTGGTGGTTGACCACGTCCCGTCGGGCGCGACGCTCTCTCGTCGGTGGAGTCGGCGTAACCGCCGCGGCTCTTGTCATTGTGGCGGGAGCGCTGTCACCGGCAAACGGACCGTTGATCGTTCTGGCCGACAGTCCTAACCCGCAACCCGCCGCCGCCGGGTCATCTGCTGTCAGCGATTCCAAGATGATGATGATGCCGTTTGTGAACTACGAGTACGTTGCCGGCGACAACCTGTCCACCTCGTCCGGTCGAGGGCATGTGTACCGACTCAACCTCAACGGGACACCCGAATCGGTGCTTCAGAGGGCGGCAACGTACTTTGGCGTGATGGGCGCACCACAGAAGTCACAGTATTTCGACCCCAACTGGCCGACCTACGTCGTCGGCCCCGAGGACGGCACGTCACCCAGCGTCACCGTCAGTTGGACGGGGACAGGTTCGTGGTGGTATTCGAACCCAGCCGCCTACCCGGAACAGGCCTGTCTGCACGAACACCGCGTTGGAAAGGGCAGCGACGCGTATGTCGAGTGCACCGAATACGAACCGGCAATAACGGGACTTAACCCGAGCGAGTCCGAGACCCGACGATTGGCCAGCGAGTTCTTTAAGTCGATGGGGGTCTCGTTCGACGTGGCCGACATCACCGTGATGGTGGACGAATGGTCGTCGTTCGCAAGCATCGCCATCAAGGTCGCAGGTCATCCGACTGCCATCGAATGGTCGATGTCGTGGTCCGGTAACGGCGAAATCTCGTGGGCTCAAGGGAACTCGGTGTCGATTGTGGACGCCGGTGAGTTCGGCACGGTTTCGGACGCTGCCGCAGTTGACCGTCTCGCAGATTGGCGTTGGTTCGGTTCCGGACCGACCAACTTCCAGGGCGGGATGCGCCTGATGAAGTCGTCGGTTGACGCGGGATTCGGTGTCTCCGAGGGCGATGTTGCGCCAAGTGACGCATCCGAAACAACTGAACCCGCCGATCCGGACACGGACCCGACCGCAGAACCCTCCAGTGAACCAACGCAAGCCCCCGCACCGGTGGATACAGCCGAACCTGAACCCACGGATACGGCCGCCCCAGTGGTTGAGCCGTCGGATTCGCCAACCGCAGAGCCGACGGAACCCGAGATTCCGGTGAAGACAATCACGATTGATAAAGCAGAATCTGCGTTGTTGCTCGTCTGGGACGCCTCCGGCGACGCATGGCTGGTTCCGGGCGTTGCACTGACCGGTGTCGACTCGTGGTGGCAGACCGTCATCACACTTGTTGACGGCGTCATCGAGCTTCCGCCCGCAAGCGAGCCAATCCCAATCGACTGATGGTTGTTCGGTCAACGGCACAGTGGATTGCCAACGACCGCCGCCGTCACCACCACTCGATAGGATTTCGCAATGGCACGTCCACGGCTCGATGCCCCGGTGCCGGACCTTCAGCTCCCCGCAGCTCTCGACGGTGTGCGGCGGCTGATGCCCGGCGATATTGGCACGCGTGAACGCCTGATCCTTCTCGCAATCGACGAGATCATGTTGCATGGCCCGTCGGATTTCAATGCTCGGGTCGTGTGCGAGCGCCTCGAGGTGAAGGAGTCGATGGTTCCCTATCACTTCGGAAGCCGCGATGGGCTGATCGCCGAAGCGACGATTTGGGCCTACCGCGATTGGTCGCACCATGCGCTCAACGTCCTGAGCCGAACAAAGGGTCGTGGCGAAAAACGTTTGCGCGCCTACATCAAGGCGGAAATCGACTGGGCGGCGAAAATGGGACCCGTAACGCTACTCACGCAATATCCGTTGCTGTCCAAGCCCGTTCGCGAACAACTCGAACAGAAATATGGCGCCGAGATGCGTCGCAAGCTCGAATATCATCTCGTCGTTCTCACGTACCTCGTTGTGGATATTCGTCGGGGGACAAGCACTCCACTTAACTTCGACGAGAGCGATTATCCTGGTCCCGAAATTATGGTGAAGTACCCCGCCGAATTCCTCGCGGCGACAAGCGTCTCGTGGTCAAGCCACGGAGTCGGAATGTGGTCGAGCGGAAGCCACCTTCCCTCCAACACCTTCGGTGCTGTCACAATTGGAAGCATTTCGACCAAAGTCGCAATCGACAACCACATTAAGCAAATCGTCAGGGTTGCCGAAGGGCGCTAGCGGGGACAACACGCGCGACGCGGCGTGAACGAGGTTGGGCGGTGTCACCGGAACGCACAAAGTCTCGTGAATTGTTTGGATACGCTGGTGAAATGGCGAAACAACACGGCATCGGACGTCGAGTGGACATCCAGATTCTGCGAGCGGTAGCCGTACTCTCGGTTATCGTCGGGCACTTCTGGTCTACCAAACTCGAGGGCGGTTTCGCCGGCGTCGATGTCTTTTTCGTCATCTCGGGTTTCCTCATCACCTCGCTTCTTGTCCGCGAGATTGAATCCGTCGGGCAGCTAAACTTCGCGCGTTTTTGGGTTCGACGAATCAGGCGAATTTTCCCCGCCGCGATGACGGTCATTATTGCGGTCATCGTCGCCGTCGAACTAATTGGCGCGCCTGATCAGACCAGCATCCTGACACGACACGTCATCGCATCATCGTTTAGTGGCGAGAACCTGCTCTTGGGATGGGATTCCGTCGATTATCAACGGAGCACCGACTCTACGTCCCCCCTTCAGCACTATTGGTCATTGGCCGTCGAAGAGCAGTTTTATCTCGTGTGGCCACTCGTACTCGGGCTGGTCGTCATCCTTGCCCGACGACTCAGGCTTCAATTCCGAACACTCGCCGGCTGGGCTGTCGGAGCAATCAGCGTCGCGTCACTCGCATACGCCCTCGTCATCGGACCCGAAACTCCATCGAATTATTTTGACCCCTTCGCCCGTGCATGGGAACTCGGTGTCGGCGCGATTGTTGCGATTGTTTTTTCCGATCGAACCTGGCGCCGGGCCGCACTCACACAAATCGCCGTCGCAGTGGCGTGGATTGGGTTGGTCGCAACGTTCTTTGTTCCCGCCCTCGCGCATCGCGTCCCTGGTATCGGAGTCATCCCCGCTGTCATGCTGACGGCAGTCATCATCGCGCTATCCAATGTCGCGACCGTTCGGACAAACAATCCGCCCGCCGCAATATTCCAGCGAGTCGGTGAATGGATAGGGGATCGGTCCTATTCCATGTACCTCTGGCATTGGCCATTCGTGATTCTGGGCCCCCTCGTGATCGAAGGCAACCTGAAGGACTGGATGAAGGTCGCCTGTATCGCGGTTGTTTTCGTCATCTCTGACCTGTCCTTCCGATTTATCGAGAACCCCGTTCGTCGCTCGACACGAGCGTGGTTGAACAAGCCCCTCGCTGTTGGCGCAATTGCCGTCGCTCTTTCCCTGACCGTTGCAGTGGTCACACCAGCACTCCCCAACACGTCGGTGACCGTCGGGCTGACGGCCGAGCCGACCGAATCGATGGTGGACACTCCGTTGGATCCATCCACGCCGGGTTATTCCGCCACGTATCCGTTCGTGAGCCCGCACTGCGACGGAGCAGCCAGCGCGGTGTTCGATTGCCCAGCGACCACAGCCATCACAGTGAAAGCTAACCTCTACCCCATCGATCCGCCAGCCTCCGACACCTGCGTGTATTACAACGAGGCAAAAACACGGGATTGCGTGTTGGGAGACCTCAGCGGTGCCCGATCGATTGCGATGGTCGGTGACTCCCACGGTCGTGCGATGTGGCGCGCGTTCGACCTCATCGGTCAGCACGCGCACGTTCGCGTCGCCACATTCCTTCACAACGGGTGCCCTTACGCGGCATCTCTCAACGCGGAATGCAACGATTACAACTCGCACGTGCGCGAGAGCATCACATCGGGTCACTTTGATCTCGTGGTTTTTGTTCAACGATCGACACCTCTCGAGGTGCCGGACGATTTCCGTCAAGTACCGGACGGATACCGTGCGGGCTATCAGGAACTCGTTGACCTCGGAATCCCGGCCGTCGTCCTCAAGGACAGCCCGCTGTTATCCATCGCCCAGTTGAAGTGCATCCACCAAAAATTCCGCGACCCCGGCACCTGCACCATCCCACTCGCCACCGCGTTCGAAACGGTCGACGAGGCCTACAACACCGCAATTGATTTGGGTATCCCGACAATTGACCTCAACCCACTGTTCTGCCCGACCGACACGTGCCCAGCCGCAATCGGCGGGGTTGGTGTTTACCGCGACGAACATCACCCGAGCACGGTTTTCGCCGCGACCCTCGCGCCGTTCATCTGGAGCGACCTCCGTCAGCTCGGGTTCTTAGGCGCAGAAGCTTTCAGCCCCTAGGCTTTAGGAACGTCGCTTCTAAAACTGTTAGGAATAAATATGATCCCGACGATTTCACGCACCACAATCGCCTTCACCGCAGCGACGCTGCTGATGTTCGCCCCGGTGTCCTCTCCGGCAATTGCTGCCCCGCGTGTGACCTCCACGATCGACGTTGGCAATGATCCTTACTCGGTGGCGTTCAGCCCCAACGGCAAAACTGCGTACGTCGTAAACTTCGCCGACGACTCCGTGTCCGTCATCAACGTCTCAACCGGCACCGTACAAGGTTCCCCAATCGCCGTCGGCAATGGGCCATACTCGGTAGCGTTCAGCCACAACGGCAAAACCGCGTACGTCGCAAACACCGCCGACGACTCCGTATCCGTCATCAACGTCACAACCAGCACCGTACAAGGTTCCCCAATCGCCGTCGGGGATAATCCTGCCGCGGTGGCATTCACCCATAACGGCAAAACCGCGTATGTCGCCAACTATAACGACGACACCGTGTCCGTCATCAACGTCAAAACCAGCACCGTACACGGTGCCCCAATCGCCGTCGGCAATGGTCCCGCCTCGGTGGCGTTCACTCCAAACGGCAAAGAGGCATACGTCATCAACGGCGACGACGACACCGTGTCCGTCATCAACGTCAAAACCAGCGCCGTACACGGTGCCCCAATCGCCGTCGGCGCTTATCCCATGGCCGCAGCGTTCACCCCAAACGGCAAAAAGGCCTACGTTGCCTGCGGTAACGACGACACCGTGTCCGTCATCAACGTCAAAACCAGCACCGTACAAGGTGCCCCAATCGGCGTTGGCAATGGTCCTTACTCGGTAGCGTTAAGCCCCAACGGGAAAATTGCCTACGTCGCGAATGCCGAAGGCGGCACCGTATCGGTGATTACGACGAAATAGGTCAATGCGGTCAAACCTCGGTGGCAACCGAGGTGCGGTTTGTTAAATCAGATATTAGCTTCTGACCCGGCGACGCAGAATCAGAACACCCAGTGCGAATATAGCTGCGCCAACCAGCGCAGCGCCTAAGAGTTCCGAGCGATCCACCCCGGTGTATGCGAGGTTTTCGTGGTTGTCGTTGTGGTTGTGGTTCGATCCACCACCTCCCGACGAGCCCGCGTTGTCTGTCGTAATGAACAAGGACGCATCCGTATATACGGAATAGTAAGGGGCATCCTTGATGGAGTGAGATGAGTCTTGAAAATACCCCATACCCGTCGCCGATCCCGTCGAGAAGTCAACCGCCAACAATTGGTTGCAATTATCACTCATCAGCCAGGCATTCCCGTGTGAATCGAAAGCACCTCCGAATACGTCGGTGGTGTTTTGAGGGTCACCGTTCGCGCAGTTAAAGGGCGATGATAACTCCACATTGTGGTCGGGGAGTGCGGTTGCTGCGCCCGTTTCTTCGTTGATTCGGTATGCATCCCCGCCCCACGTGTAGGCGTAGATCGTGTCGTCTGCAGGATTGTAGGCCATTGCTGCCGTGTCAATTCCGGGGCTCCCAACGAGGGTCGTGAGTCCGGAAGACAGATCAACTCGAACAAGTGGATTACCCCCAAAAGATGCCCCATAGGCGTCGCCCGAGTTTGTAATCATTAGTGCCGCGATGAATGTGCTGGCACCGTGAATCTCTCCAATGTCCGTGTACACACCGTTCTCGGTGTCCACCGTTGACAGTTGAGCAGCGGACGCATCAGACCAAATGAAATAAACTTTGCCGTCAATCGGATTTTGCTGAACGCCGCCCGTGCACTGATGAGTGTGTTGCACACCCACGGCTGTCGACATTCCCGTTGTCGGATCGACCCTCCATAAGTAACCTGCCCCGCTGCCGCATTCAATGATGAACATATGTTGGTCCGACGGCAGCGTCGGCGTTACTGCGGAGGCCGGAGCGATGGCTACCGTCAACAATCCAACTGACGCGACGGCAACCGCCGCAAATCGAAATAGTGTTTTCCCACAAAACGTTGAGTTCACGAGCGAGTCCTTTTTCATCACGTTAGCTGTCGGCAACGAGGTATCACGTTGTTAACTAAAACATATTAGCAAGATTGTGCACTGTGATGTCAACATCAACCGACCCCACCTTGGACTTATGGACAAGAGTTTTGTCGCTCAATAGGATGTGGGAAA
>CANGCU010000022.1 GCA_947452355.1 Microbacteriaceae bacterium
AGGAACCAGAGGCCACCGATCACGCCGAGCGCCCCTGCCGACAGGACCGCAGCGGCCGAATTGATTTGTGTCGCGAGGGACACCACAATGACGGGACCGCCAATCCAGATGAGTTCCTGGACGCTGGCATCAAGCGACTGCAGTGTTTGCAGTTGTTTCCGAGGCACCATCGTGGGGTACACGGCCCGCGCGGCGGGTTGAATTGGGGCGAGCGTCGAGCCGATGGCGAATCCGACGACAATGGCCGGAATCGGGTGCAGGGGAACAAGGGCGATGACTCCGATTGCCACCGTCGAAATTGCAATCAGCACGCTTATGACAGGGCGAATTCCGTACCGACTCATATATCGGCTCGTCAGCGGGCTGGCAATCGCCTGCCCGATCGACATTGCCGCGAGCACCAATCCCGGGATGGTGAAGGTGCCGGTTTGCCGTTGAAGGTGGATGAGTATCCCGAGGCTGAGCATTCCTCCGGGAAAGCGCGCGATGAGCTGAGAGAGTACGACCGAGACGAGTCCTGGGACTCGAAGGATTGCCGCGTAACGCTTCATGTGGCTCCAGCCTAGGCGTGAGGTCGGGATGTTTCACCGATTTCGCCGGAACTCGCGGTGAAAATGCGTCGGAGGTGGGGTTTAGCCTGTGGAGAGCGTGGACAAGTTATCCCCAATTGTGTACGACACGCCACAATATATGGGGTTCTTGCTCTATTCAGAAGCATAGATGTAGTGTTTTCAAGCCAGACCGTTAGAACATCGATTTGGCGTTTTTTTGCCATCTAAACGGCAGATTCCAGGCAGACGAAGGGACGGACACCGATGAACATCACGGTCGTCAAACGCGATGGAACGCGCGAACCATATGACGCGAACAAGATCAACCTCGCCATCGAAGAAGCCGCAGAGGGTTTCACCGACAAGCTCGCCTGGGTGACACAGATCGGCACCGAACTCGAATTGACCCTGTTCGACGGAATTACCTCGCAACAGTTGGACGAAGCGGTCATTCAGGTCGCACTCCAAAACGTCAAGGACTACCCGGGATTCGACACGATCGCCGCGCGCCTGCTGCTCAAGACCATTTATAAGAGCGTCCTCGGCGATTATTCGACGGCCGACGAACTTAAAGCACTTCACGCCGAACACTTCGAGGCCAACATCCGTCGCGGTGTTGACGAAGGACTCCTCGATTCACGCCTCGTTGAGATGTTCGACTTTAAGGCGCTCGCCGCTGAACTCGAGCCGGCTCACGACGGACTGCTCAAATACATTGGTGTCGTCACGCTGAACAACCGCTACGGAATCAAGGGACGCAACGGCGACCCCCTCGAGGTTCCCCAGTACTTCTGGATGCGCATCGCGATGGGTCTGTCGCTCAACGAACAAAACCCCACCGAGGTCGCCTTGCGGTTCTATCGCAAGATGTCGACGCTCGAATACTTGGCTGCCGGCTCGACGCTTGTCAACGCGGGCACGTCCTACCCTCAGCTCGCGAACTGCTTCGTTCTCGAAATGCAGGATGACATCGAGCACATCGCCAAGACCACGCGCGACGTCATGTGGCTTACCAAGGGAACGGGTGGAATCGGCCTTTCGGTGACGAAGCTTCGTGCCCAGGGCTCGCCGATCCGTTCGAACAACACAGTGTCGACTGGTCCGATTCCGTTCATGCACACAATCGACTCGGTTCTTCGCGCCATTTCGCGAGGCGGCAAGAAGTTCGGCGCGCTCTGCTTCTACATGGAGAACTGGCACCTCGACTTCCCCGAATTCCTCGACCTTCGCCAGAACTCTGGAGACCCCTACCGTCGTACCCGCACCGCAAACACGGCCGTCTGGATTTCGGACGAGTTCATGAAGCGCGTTCAGAATGACGGTGACTGGTACCTCTTCGACCCGCTCGAGGTCGCTGATCTGAACGAACTGTATGGCGCAGCGTTCTCGGCTCGATACGCCGAATACGTCGCGATGGCCGAGAAGGGTGAACTCAACCTCTTCAAAAAGATTTCGGCTCGCGAACAGTTCAAGCAGATTCTCATCTCACTGCAGTCGACATCGCACCCGTGGTTGACCTGGAAAGACACGATCAACCTTCGTGCGCTCAACAACAACACCGGCACGATTCACTCGTCGAACCTGTGTACCGAAATTTGCCTTCCGCAGGACGCCGAAAACGTTTCGGTGTGTAACCTCGCGTCAATCAACCTCTCGACGCACCTCGTTGACGGAAAATTCGACTGGGTAAAGATGGACGAATCCGCACGCGTCGCGGTTCGCCAACTCGACAACCTCATCGACATCACCCGCTCGTCGGTGCACGAAGCGGACAAAGCGAACAAGGAAAACCGCGCGGTCGGGCTCGGAATCATGGGCTTCGCCGATATCTGTGAGCGACTTGGCATTTCCTACGAGAGCGAAGCCGCATACGACCTCATCGACGAAATCACCGAACACATTTCGTATTCGGCAATCGATGAGTCGGCAAACCTCGCGCGCGAGCGCGGGTCGTATGACCACTTCGACGGGTCGCGTTGGTCTCAGGGACTCGTTCCATTCGATTCGATTGACCTGACCGAAAAGGACCGCGGCGTCGCCATCGACATTTCGCGGAAGACCCGCCTCGACTGGGACGCACTTCGCGTGAAGGTCAAGGGCGGCATCCGCAACGCAACCCTCATGGCCATCGCACCGACGGCCTCGATTGGTCTCGTCGCGGGAACGACCCCGGGACTCGACCCGCAGTTCTCACAGATCTTCTCGCGGTCGACGTCGAGCGGGAAGTTCCTCGAAGTGAACCGCAACCTCGTCGACGCGCTGGCCGCTCGTGGACTGTGGGAATCGGTCCGCGAGGACATCCTCCGTTCACAGGGCGACATTCAGTCGATCCCGTCGATCCCGGACGACATCAAAGAGATTTACAAGACCAGCTTCCAGCTCAACCCCGCGTCGTTCCTCGAGGTCGCGGGTCGGGCGCAGAAGTGGATCGACCAGGCCATCAGCCGCAACATGTACCTCGAAACGCGTGACATCGACGAGATGGTCGACATCTATACGAGCGCGTGGACCCGCGGTGTCAAGACCACGTATTACCTCCACATGAAACCGCGCCACACCGCGGAACAGTCCACGGTCAAGGTCAACAAGGCCGAATCGATTGTCGATGGAAACAAGAAGGGATTCGGTGCAAGCGCAGGCGCACCGGCCCCTGAACCCGTTGCCGCAGGCGCACCCCGACGAGGTTTCGGCTTCGGCGGCGCAAGCTCGACGGGCGGTGAATCATGAATCCGCTCGACTCTCAGGTGGGAGAATATTCGGTACCGGTAGATCCCATGGATCTGCTCCAGTGCGACTCCTGCCAGTAAACGACACTCGGGGCTATCCCCACCTCTAGACAATCACCAGACCAACAACACTTAGGAGTAATCATGGGAATTCTCGGAACAGGAATTCAGGACGGGCTGTTGCTCAAGCCGGTTCGTTACCAGTGGGCGATGGACCTTTACAACCAGGCCGTTGCGAACACGTGGTTCCCCAACGAAATTCAGCTCGGCGAAGACATCGCTGACTTCAAGAAGATGACGGACGAAGAACAGCAGGCCATCACGTTCCTCATGTCCTTCTTCAACCCCTCGGAACTGATCGTCAACAAGGCACTCGCGTTCGGCGTCTACCCTTACCTCAACGCTGCCGAGGCGCACTTGTACCTCGCCAAGCAGATGTGGGAAGAAGCGAACCACTGCATGTCGTTCGAGTACATCCTCGAGACTTTCCCGGTCGACCGCGAAAAGATCTACGCACAGCACGTTGATCACCCTGCAATCGCGGCCAAGGAAGAGTTCGAGGTCAAGTTCATCAAGCGCATGGCCGAATCCAGCCTCGACATCACCACGACGGCGGGCAAGCAGGACTTCGTCCGCAATCTCGTTGCGTACTCGGTCATCATGGAAGGGATCTGGTTCTACACCGGGTTCATGGTCGCGCTGTCATTCCGTCAGCGCAACCTGCTTCGTAACTTCGGCTCGCTCGTCGACTGGATTGTTCGCGACGAGTCGCTTCACCTCAAGTTCGGAATCAATCTCATCCTCACGGTGTTGGAAGAGAACCCCGACATCGCCACCGAGGAATTTGCTGCCGAGATCAAGCAGATGATTCTGGACTCCGTTGTCATGGAAGAGGAATACAACAAGGCGATGATTCCCAACGGAATCCTCGGACTCAACGCCGACTACATCACGCAGTACACCAAGCACATGGCGGACCGCCGTCTTGAAGAACTCGGTTTCGAGGCGCACTACAAGGTGTCGAACCCCGCGAAGTGGATGGCAGCTGCTAACGACACGCTGCAGCTCGTCAACTTCTTCGAGTCGACGAACACGTCGTACGAGGTCAACTCGGGATCGACCGCGAAAGCGTCATAACAATCAGGAAAGGCCATGTCCTCGGTACGCTGGGGGCATGGCCTTTCCAGTTAACGCAGTAACACTCAACGACGGAACTTCAATCCCTCAGCTTGGTCTCGGGACCTATCGTCTTGCCGACGACGACGCGTATCGCGTTGCGTCGCAAGCGCTCGAGATGGGGTACCGCCACATCGACACCGCTCGTCTGTATCACAACGAGTCCGGTATCGGTCGTGCGATTCGCGAGAGCGGGATTCCCCGTGACGACCTATACATCACAACCAAACTCTGGAACGGCGACCAGCCCAAGGCACGCGATGCACTCAGCGGGTCACTGGATCGCCTCGGACTCGAACACGTCGACCTGTACCTCATCCACTGGCCTGCGCCATTGCGCGGAACATATGTCGACGCCTGGAAGCAACTCGAGGTCTTGCGCGCCGACGGCCTGACTACGTCAATCGGCGTCAGCAACTTTGAGCCGGAACATCTTGACGCGATCGCCGCGGTCAGCGACGTCGTTCCCGTTATCAATCAGGTCGAACTCCACCCGCTGTTCCAGCAAAAGGCGCTGCGTGCCGAACACGCGAAACGTGGCATCGCCACCGAGTCGTGGGGACCGTTGTGTCACGGTGCGGTCGACCTGGTCGAGGAAATGCCCGCGTTGGTCAACCTTGCCGAACGGTACGAGAAGACGATCGCACAGGTCATCCTGCGCTGGCACCTTCAGCACGGCATCATCATCTTCCCCAAGACGTCGAGCAAAGAGCGCCTTGTCGAAAACTTTGCGCTGTTCGACTTCGAGATTTCGGACGCCGACATACGTGAAATCGACGGCTTTGACATCAACAAGCGACTCGGCACCGCTCCCGCGGACGGGAACTGGGACTAACTAGCCAGCCGGGGGAAAGATCGCGCTGATCGCAACGAACAGCAGGACCGCGGCAAGCGCGATTTGGATTGCACGAGGCTTGACCTTGCGCGCCAGGAACGACCCGGCAACGATGGCGGGGATTGACCCGAGCAACATGCTCGCAAGCATCCACGGGTCGACAACGATTCCGATGCCCGTTGCCAGACCCGTCACGATGTATCCCGTTCCGGCGACAACGGCAAGCGGAATCGCGTGCGCGATGTCGGTCGCAACGAGACGGTGCGGCGTCATACGGAACGGGTAAATCGCGGTCATCGCAACGGAACCGAGTGCTCCGGCGCCGACCGAGGTGAGGGCGACGAGCCCACCGACGATACCTCCGGACGCGATCGTTGCGGGGGCCTGGAACTTCTGGAACGAGGCTGGCTCATCGGTGCGGTTCGTACGTGCGGCTTTGATCAGCAGTGGGGCGAGCAACATGCCGATTGCGGTGATGAGGATCACAACACCGATGGCGGTGGTCAGCCACGACACCTTTTCAGGCTTGGCGTTCACGGCCACCAAGATGGCGACGATGATCGCGACGGGAATCGACCCCATCCACAGTCGCCGGACGACCTGCCAGTCAATGTTTCCCCCGACGCTATGGATTCTTGCGCCGAAAAGTTTGGTGACGGCGGCGAACCACAGGTCGGTGGCAACCGCTGTCGCCGGAGCGACGCCGAGAAGAAGGATGAGGATCGGAGTCATGACGGCGCCGCCTCCGACGCCGGTCACACCAACGACGAGACCCGTGACGAGTCCGGCGAGTGAATAGCCGAGATCAATTCCGGTCAGTGCGGGAACGGGGTCGGCGGCGAGGATGAGATCAATCATGTACGGCTCCTAAGACGGGTGTGATGCGTTAACTCTACTTTATCAGTAGAGAACATCACAAAACTATATCCAGGTCGGGAACCAGTAGTGAATGACGGCGAACCACTCGGGAATCGGGATGCCCATCCAGACCGGCATGAAAAACACCGAGACGATTGCTGACACCACAACGAGCGTGAATGCGAGCGCGCGCAAATGGTTCTTGCGCAACCACACGATTACGGCGACGAGGGCCAAGACCAGGAACGGCTCGAGCGTTACGGTGTAGAACTGGAACACTGTTCGCTGGGAAAAGAAGAGCCAGGGAATATAGGTGCCGGCCACGCCGACGAGGATTGCAACGTACTGCCAGGTCGCCTTACGAATCGTCATCGCGATGAGCGCGAGGATCGCGATCGCTCCGACCCACCAGATGACGGGATTGGCGACGCTCGTGACGTATTGGACGTAACCTTCGGGTCCCGTCGCCTGGTAAAAAAACGCCGTCGGCCGAATCATCGCGAGCCACGTGAACGGATTTGCCTGGTAGTTGTGGGGTGACGTCAGCCCGATGTTGTAGTCGTAGATATCACGCTGGTACTTCCACAGTCCGCGAAGGATGCCGTACGCCCCGTCGCCGAAACCGGAATCGGCGGCCCACTGGCGACCGTAGCCACCGGACGAGAGAATCCAGCCCGACCACGACGTGACGTACACGACGACGGCAACGGGAACAAAAAGGGCAAACGTGCGCAGCGCCGCGAGCGCGGACCGCAGAACAAAACCTTTGCCGCGACGTGCCTTTCGAATGCGAAGGGTCTCAACCACGACGACCCACAGGCCGAACGCCGCCATCGCATAGAGCCCGCTCCATTTCACCGCGGTGGCTGCACCGATGAGAACGCCGGCGAGTAATAGCCAGCCACCCCAGCCCGGGGTATCGAGGTGGCGGATGAGTGCGAGGAACGCGGCGAGGACGAACATCGTGAGCAACCCGTCGAGCAGTGCGGTGCGGCTCATGGTGATCGCGATCCCGTCGATGGCAACGAGGAATCCCGCGAGAGCGGCGATTCCACGAGAGTGGAACATCCGACGCGCAATGAGCATGACCAACAGCACGACGATGATTCCCGCGACCGCGGTGGCGAAACGCCACCCGAACGGATTCTCTGGGCCAAACAACGCCATTCCTGCGCCGATGATCCACTTGCCCAGCGGGGGATGGGCGATGAATGCGCCCACGCGAGTGAAACTGTTGACGGCCCCGCCCGCGAAATCTCCGCCGGCAACCCATTGGGCCTCGTATCCCAAATTCCACATCGACCAGGCGTCACGAACGTAATACACCTCGTCGAACACGAGGGCTTTTGGACTTCCCAGATTGATCAGGCGAATCAGTGCGGCGACGAGCAGCACCGGAGCGTAGAAAACGACCGTTTGGAGTCGCGTGGGCAACGCGGCGAACCGCGTGCGAACCTCGCGGAAACGAACGGAATCATTCATAACCAATACGGTACGCGAGAATGGGCGTGTGCTCATCCTCGCGGCGACCCCCATCGGCAATCTTGGCGACGCGTCACCACGATTGCGCGAGGTCCTGGTCAACGCGAGCGTCATTGTTGCCGAGGACACCCGGACGACCTCGCACCTGTTGAGTGCGTTGGGGCTCAAAACCGGCGCCAAGATGATCGCGTTGCACGAGCACAACGAGGTCGTCAAAGCCGAGTCCATCGCAGAACTGGCGCGCGACAGCGACGTCGTCATGGTGAGTGACGCGGGTATGCCCGGAATCAGCGACCCCGGTTACATCGTCGTCCGAACGGCCCACGACCGAGGAGTCACCGTCAGCGTTATACCCGGTCCGTCGGCGGTGATTGCGGCGCTCGCCGTCTCTGGCCTTCCGACCGACCGATTTGCGTTCGAAGGGTTCGTGCCGCGAAAGGGTCAGGCGAAGTTTTTCGCGAACCTCGCCCGAGAACCGCGGACACTCATCTTTTATGAATCGCCTCATCGCTTGTCCGAGACCCTCATCGCGGCGCGTGACGCGTTTGGTGCGGACCGACTGGCAACCGTCGTACGCGAATTATCCAAGATGTACGAAGAGGTCGTGCGAGGGACTCTCAGCGAATTGGCTGAACGATTCGCCGGCGAAAACCGAGGCGAGATCGTGTTCCTCGTCGCCGGCGCCGACGTCGTGCCGATGTCTCTCGAGGACGCGGTGAGCGATGTTGTTGCTCGGGTTGCATCGGGGGAGCGCCTGAAAGAAGCGAGCCGAGCGGTCGCCGAGGCGACGGGCATTCCCGGACGGGACCTCTACCAGGCCGCGCTCGAGCGTTCGCGCGACGCGTAAACTGGACGGAATATGTCGAGCGCCGATAACTACTACATCACCACCCCGATTTTCTACGTCAACGATGTTCCGCACATCGGGCACGCGTACACGGAGGTGGCGGCCGACGTTCTCGCGCGCTGGAATCGTCAAAACGGCAAGAACGCCTGGCTGTTGACCGGAACGGACGAACACGGACAGAAGATTTTGCGCACGTCGACCGCGAACGGGGTCACCCCGAAAGAGTGGGCGGACAAGCTCGTCGCTGATGCGTGGTTGCCCCTGCTGGACACGATCACCATCCAGAACGATGATTTCATTCGCACGACCGACGAACGACACGAGGTTGCGGTCACGACGTTCCTGCAAAAACTGAAGGACGACGGTTTCATCTATTCCGGTGAATACGAAGGGTTTTATTGCGTCGGGTGTGAGGAATACAAACAGCCGAGCGACTTGCTCGATGGCGGGGACGAATTCCCCGGCGAAAAGGTGTGCGCGATTCACACGCGCCCGATTGAGACGCTCAAGGAATCGAACTATTTCTTCCGTATGAGCGACTTCCAACAGAAACTGCTCGACCTCTACGAATCGCAACCCGACTTCATCCAACCCGAAAGCGTTCGAAACGAAATCATCTCGTTCGTCAAGCGCGGGCTCGACGACCTGTCCATCTCGCGTGCGACGTTCGACTGGGGAGTCAAGATTCCGTGGGACGACAGCCACGTCGTGTACGTGTGGTTCGACGCACTGCTCAACTACATCTCGGCCACGGGGTGGGGGTCGGACGCGAGCGAATTCGCCCAGCGCTGGCCCGCGATCCACATCGTCGGAAAAGACATCGCACGATTCCATGCCGTGATTTGGCCCGCGATGCTGATGGCCGCCGGGCTTCAGCCACCGAAACGCGTCTTCGGCCACGGCTGGCTCTTGGTCGGCGGAGAGAAGATGTCGAAGTCGAAACTGACCGGTATCGCGCCGCACCAGATCACGGACGTGTTCGGTGCCGATGCCTTCCGCTATTACTTCATGAGCGCAATCAGCTTCGGTCAGGACGGTTCGTTCTCGTGGGAGGACCTCGCCGCGCGCTACCAGGCCGAACTCGCGAACGGGTTCGGAAATCTCGCGAGCCGTGTCATCGCCATGGTTAATCGCTATTGCGACGATGCAGTTCCCGCGGCGACCGAACTCAATGACGCCGATGGCGTCATCGTCGACACCGTTGCGGCGGCGTTCGACACCGCGAACAAGGCGATCGACCGACTGGCGATTCACGACGCGATCACGGCCGTCTGGACGATTGTCGATGCGCTCAACCTGTACATCACCGAGCAGGAACCGTGGGTGCTGGCAAAGGACGACGCGAATCGAGATCGACTGCACACCGTCCTGTATACCGCGGTCGAGGGGCTGCGCGCGATTGCGGTCGGACTGTCGCCCGTTATGCCGACCGCGACGCAGAAACTGTGGGACGCGCTCGGGCTCGGCGAAGCGCTTGGTGCGTTGACCGACCAGCACTTGTCGCGCTCCGGACAGTGGGGAATTACGCCCGCCGGAATCCGCGTCTCGACTCTTGACTCGCTATTCCCCCGCATCGAGGAATAGCCGTGTCGGAACCGCTGCGGGCGCGCAAGGACACCGATGGTGACGTCAAACGTGACCTCGAGTTCCCGCCCCTTCCCGAACCGTTGACGGTTCCCGTCTACGACAACCACACCCACCTCGAAATCGCCGACGGAGAAAACCCGCTCTCGCCCGAGGAAAATTTGCGTCGAGCCGTCGCGGTCGGAGTAGCGGGAGTCGTTCAGGTTGGAACCGACCTCGAAACGTCACGGTGGGGCGCCGACCTCGCCGACCGAGACCCCCGGGTTCTCGCGGCCGTCGCCATCCACCCGAACGAGGCGCCGAAACTCGCGGAACGGGGAGTGCTCGACGAGCACCTCGAGGGAATCGCCGAACTCGCCACGCGCGACCGGGTTCGCGCTGTCGGCGAGACGGGACTCGACTATTTCCGCACCGACGAAACGGGTCGGGCACCCCAGATGCAGTCGTTTGAGTCGCACATCGATATCGCGAAGGTCAACGGTATCGCGCTGCAAATTCACGACCGCGACGCACACGGTGATGTCGTCGAAACGCTGTTGAGGGTTGGTGCGCCGGAGAAAACCGTTCTGCATTGTTTTTCCGGGGACGAGGAACTCGCGCGGATTTGTGCTGACCACGGGTGGTACCTGTCGTTTGCGGGAACGGTGACGTTCTCGAACGCCAAAGGGATCCGAGCAGCCCTATCGATCGCGCCGCGTGAACTCGTCTTGGTCGAAACGGATGCGCCCTTCCTCACGCCGACGCCGTTCCGGGGGCGGCCGAACGGTCCGTACCTCATTCCACTGACGCTGCGGTTCATGGCGGAACACCTCGGGGTGTCGGTCGACGAACTGGGCGCTGACGTCGCCCGCAATACCGAAACGGTCTACGGCACGTGGTGACGCTCCTCGGCGCGACCGAAATCCGCGCGCTCGCCGAGCGGCTCGACGTGTCGCCGACAAAGAAGTGGGGACAAAACTTCGTTCACGATGCGAACACGGTTCGCAAGATTGTTGCCGCCGCGAAACTCACCGCCGGTGAAGAGGTCGTCGAGGTGGGTCCGGGTCTTGGGTCGTTGACGCTCGGACTGTTGGAGCAGGGGCACCCCGTCACCGCGATCGAAATCGACCCGAGGCTCGCTGCGGAATTACCGGCGACAGCCGAAACACACGGAGTTGCCCCCGGCATGTTGACGGTAATCCGGGCGGATGCGCTCGGGGTCACCGATTTGCCGAAAGCACCGACCGCGCTCGTCGCGAACCTGCCGTACAACGTGTCGGTGCCGGTGCTCATTCATCTGCTCGAGACGTTCCCCACCATTCGCCGCGTGCTCGTCATGGTGCAGGCCGAGGTCGGGCATCGACTTGCCGCCGACCCCGGCACCAAGGTCTACGGCGTCCCCAGCGTCAAGGTCGCCTGGTGGGGTCACTGGAACGTCGAGGGCACGGTGTCACGTCGTGTCTTTTGGCCCGAACCCAACGTTGATTCGGTCCTCGTGGGAATGACGGCTCATGCCACCCCGGGCGACGAGGCACTTCGCCGACAAACGTTCGCCGTCGCCGATGCCGCGTTCGGCCAACGACGCAAAACCTTGCGCCAGGCGCTCAGCACGGTGGCGGGTTCAACAACCGCCGCCGCAGAGTTGTGCGAGCGTGCGGGAATCGACTCTGGTGCTCGGGGTGAACAGCTCACGCTGGCTGACTTTGTTCGCCTCGCCTCTCGCTAACTGTGGTTTTCGTTTTGCGTCCGTCCGTATTTCGGTGGGCCCAACTCCCGACTCCCAACCCCCATCACCTAATTACGTTTTTGGAAACCGATTCGCGGCTAATGCATGTTTTTGGAAACCAAACTGGGGAATTGGCCTCATCTCGTTGTGAAGAGGTCGTTTGGTTTCCAGAAAATTAGGAAACTGCCAAATGGGTTTCCAAGAACGTAATTGTGGGATGTGCCATCAGTGTTTCCAAAAACGTAATGGTGGGCGGGTGCTGGCCGGGAAGCAAAGGAGAAACGTGAGTCCCCTGTGGATTGTCGGTGAGAACTCATCGAGCGCGAGGTTTAGGCTCGACGATATGGGTGGGCGATCAGTCACTGCGACGGCACCGGGCAAAATCAACGTGTGCCTGCGGGTCGGGCCGTTACGTGATGACGGCTATCACGACGTCGCGACGATTTATCAAGCGGTATCGCTCCTCGAAGAAGTGACGGTGTCGGAATCCTCGGGGTTCAGCGCGAGTTTTTCCGGACCGATCGACACGAGTCACCTGAAGGTCGACGAGTCGAACCTCGTCATCCGAGCGGCCCGCGCGGTAGCCGACGCGGCCGGATATGACGGCGGCGCCGACATTCGTGTCGTCAAACGCGTCCCCATCGCGGGTGGAATGGCGGGTGGGTCAGCGGATGCGGCGGCGACTCTGGTCGCC
>CANGCU010000023.1 GCA_947452355.1 Microbacteriaceae bacterium
CGATCGGGATCGCCACTCTCACTGTCAGTCTCGCCATGGGTATCGACCGAGGTCATCAAGGCGCTCGTCGCTGTTGGGCTGGACGTCGATATCGAATCAAACCATGAGTGGTCGTGGGCGTTGCAGCGTAACGAACAGAAGTTATCGGGCGCACGAATCCGACTCGTCGGCGGTTCGCTCGAGAATGTCACGTCGGTCACCGGTGGACGTCCTGACGTCGCGGTGTGGGCGGGACCCGTGGTCAGCGCGGGCCGCGTCGAGATGCTGCCATTCTTGCGCGAGCAAGCGGTGAGCATTACCGCCCACCGGTTCGGAACTCCGAATCACCTCACCGACAACATCGAACTTGGTCGATCCTAAAACCTAAACCAACGCACTTGTCAGATGGCGGTGCACCACCTAGCGTGGATTCAACCGAACAGAGGAGCTCGAATGTCGATGTCACGGAACCTGAGCGCCGTCCAATGGCCGCCCTTCGTTGCTGTCCCAGCCGAGCGAGTCATCGATGGCTCCCCGGAAACCTCGACCGCCGTCCTTCATTCCGATGCCGGTGCCGAATTCGGTTTTTGGCAATGCACGCCCGGCAGCTTCGCGTCGACGCGGGATGGCTATTCGGAATTCGTGTACATCGTTTCTGGGGCAGGTGAAATCGTGGGGGACGACGGCGTCGTGTTCCCCTTAGTTCCCGGAGAAACCGTTTATCTCGCCGACGGATGGCGGGGGCGTTGGGTGGTCCGCGAGACGGTCACCAAGTCCTACGCCATCGACTATTCGGCCTAATCCGCTATTCCGCCTTGGTGTTGGGCGAGATTGTTTCCCACGCCTGGTACGCAATCCACAGCGACGAGAGGTCCGCTGAACGGCTAATTTTCAACCCGATTTGTTCTTCGATTTTGCCGAGTCGATACGACAGTGTCTGTTTGTGAATGAACAGTTCATCCGCGGTTTCTTTCCACTTGCGGTCATTCCTTAAGAACGAAAACAAGGTGTCGCGCAACATGGCAGCACGCGCATTGTCCTCGGCGAGCGGGCCGAGAACACCCTGCACGATTTCTTGTGCTTCCCGGCGGGATCGGGTGAGGACGGAAACGGTAGAGCCATCAAACTCGGTCCACGATCGATCGTTGTGTTGAGACACGGCGAGTACCTTTCCCGCCTCAACAGCGGCAACACGGGTATCCGCAAGATCCGTGAACACCGACGATGCGCCTGCGTGGGTGGATATCGTCGTAATTAGTTCTCGCACCGCGTCAATTTCACCGCTTGGCACAAGCGCGAGAAATGTGACGCGCCCCATCCCTGCGATGACGGGCATGGTGCGCACCGAAAGAGCTCTCGAGATAGATCGCGCATCAGCAACCGGAAGTGACACGAGCACAAATCCTTCCGAGGGCAGATGGGGCGCGAGGAATTCGTGTGTCTCGGGAAGTGTGACGCCGTTGAGGAGCGACAGCATCAATCGCGCGGAGACCTCAGACCGTCGATCGGCCGCATTGAGAATTCGGTCCACGACCACCTCGAGGACCTTCATGAGATGAATGAGGATGAAACCGTCGATGGTTTCACCGACGTGTTCCGTGATTGTTAGCGTCACGGCGTGCGCGCCGTGAAGTTCATAGTCGTGCCTGGATCGAGCGGGGTCATCGCCGACCGAGCCCGAACCGACCACGACAATGCCGGTCGACGTGTCCGTCACCTGAATTCCGATCCCCAGAAGTTGCGCGAGTCGCCCGACCAGCGCGTCCGCGTCCCCGTCTTCGTATGCGGCCGTGTGGTACAACTTGCTGAGCGTCAGTACCTGGAGTGTTTGTTCATGGGAGTTGGCTGCGGCGACGTGGCGCGCAACGACCGCATACGGCACCTGGGCGGCGGCGAGCACCACGGGAAAGTCCACGGCGTTTGCCGTATCAAGCATTTCGGTGGTGATGGGTGGCGCGAGAGTGTGGTCGCCAATCATGATGCCGGCAAGTCCAGCGGCGTTGAGTCGGTGAATGAAATCCACTTGCTCCTCTGCGCCGGAAGGGACGCACAGCCCGACCGTCATCAGCAGTTCGTGGGGGCCAAGCCAATTTTCCGGGTTTGGCATTTCGCAACTGTGCGCCCACAACACGCGCCGCTCGCCGCCCTTTTCGCCCGCAAGGAATTGGGAATCAAGACTTGCCGTAGCCACGAGGTCAGATATGGTGAGGCCGCCCGTTGTTTCCATAGTCGCCAGTGTAAGTGGAGCGAACTATGAATTCGACGGCAAATTCATATCGTCACACGATGCACGGGAGGTTCTCGGCCACAGTGTGGCCCGTCGCCTCCGCTCGTGCAGTTCCCTGGATGTTAGGCGAACGCTTCGTCGTCGGAATAGGGGAACCACCAGAAATTCTGTTCTGAGGACTGGGCGTCCACCATCATGAACTTCGTGTGGCGGAACGTGTCGAGTCCCTCAGCGCCCAGTTGGCGACCGATTCCTGACATCTTGCGACCACCGAATGGACCCGCATCGTTGTCCAAGAGCGGTGCGTTGATCCACACCATGCCCGCGACGATTTCGTTGACCGCGCGATCGATTTCGGCGACATCGGTCGAATAGAGATTCGAACCCAAGCCAAACGGCGACCCGTTCGCCAATTCAAGCGCGTCGTCAAAACTCGAGACGCGATAGACCGCAACGGCCGGCCCGAAAATCTCTTGCTGGTAGATGTCCATGTCACGAGTGACGTTTTCGAGAATCGTTGGTTCGAAATAGAAACCGTCGGCCAGTTCTGAATCCGCCAAGGTTGGGCGTTTGCCACCAAGGGTGATTGTCGCACCCTGTTCGACCGCGCGCGCAATGATTCCTTCGAGTCGCGCGAGTTCGCGACCGTTTTCCATCGGACCGACATCGACCCGGTCGAGCGGGTGCCCTTGGCGAAGAGCCGCGACGTGGCCCGTGAAGAGCGCCATGAATTCGTCGTAGATGTCGTTGTGCAGAATGAGCTTTTCGGTTGACGTGCACACCTGGCCACCGTTGATAAACGCGGCGAATGCGGCACCTCGGGCAGCGACGTCGAGTTTGGCGGACGGCATGACAATGAACGGGTCACTTCCGGACGCCTCAATGATGCACGGCTTGAACCGCTCGCCACAGGCAGCGGCGACGAGCTTGCCCGTCGGGACGCTTCCGGTGAACGAGATCTGATGGGTGTCCGTGTGGTTCACGAGTTGAACCGAAGTGCCGGCCGTACCGGGGACGACCTGAACTAATCCCGCGGGGAGGACATCGAACGCCTCAGCAAACGCCAGAGTCGTGAGTGTTGCCCATTCGGACGGTTTGATGATGATGGCGTTGCCAGCGGCCAGTGCGGCAGCGCCGGTCCACATCGCGAGGACGATGGGGTAGTTCGCGGGAAGGATGATGACCGCCGTACCCATCGGTTCCTTGAGCGTGTAGTGAAATTGGCCAGCCGTCGCAGCGCCGTGAACAGTTCCGATTGAGTGGCGACCGATTTCGGCGTAATAATCCATCGCCGTAATCGCCCAACTCACTTCGTCGAAGCTCTCTTTGAACGGCTTGCCCGTCTCGAGCGACAGGATCTCGGCGACTTCCCGTTGGGTTTCCCGCACCTTTCGGGCGGCTTCGTGGATGTGTTCTGCCCGCTCTAGCGCAGAGAGTGCGTTCCACTGCTTCTGGGCGGCGTTTGCATCCGCGACGACCCGATCCACCTGCGCCTCGGTGAGATCTGAAATCTCACCGAGGACGCCGGCGGTCGATGGGTCGAGCACATCAGCAAATTTCGCTCCAGCCGCTCGTTCGAGCCCCGATTTTCCGAAAAACTGGTTGTTGAGGGCTGCGATTTTTTCGCGGACCTGTGATGTTCCACGACGGGCGGTGTTGCTCATTGTTGTTTCCTTTGAATTGTTGATTAGGAGATGGGCTTGGCGTCGGCGTCAAGGTTGGCGTCAGCCTTGTCGACGATGGCGCGTTCCGCTTTCATGTCCATGCTGAGACACAGGATCCAGTAGAGGATGCCTCCAACGGGGATGCCGACGAAGAACGCGATGTCGACGCCACCCAGAGCCGTAGCAACCGGACCCGTGTAGAAGGGCAGAATCATGAACGGAATCATGATTGCGAATGTGACGAGGTACGCAACGATTCCCCGCATGTTCCAGTTGCCGTAGATTCCCGAGCGCGAGAACATCTCGCGAATCGAGTAGTGACCGCGGCGAACGAGGAAGAAGTCGGTGAGGTTGATCGCCGTCCACGGTGCCATCAGGTACGAGAGCACCACGAGAATCGTCCAGAAACTCGTGTTGAGGTAATCCGCCGGCATGTATGCCCCCGCGTATGTCGAGGTCAGTCCAACGAGCAGGATTGTCCAGATTCGCACCTGGCGAGTCGGAAGCACCTTTCGGAGGCTGTCCATCGCGGTGATGATCGTGAGCGATCCGCCGTAGACGCACATTGCCATCAGTCCGAGTAGGCCAGCTCCACCGATGATGAGCATGATGGTTCCGAGACCGGCGAAGACTCCGTCAGCCGTGATAGCGAGAGCCGAGATGACGTATTCATCGGGGAGTACTGCTGTACAGACGGCACCGATTGCCTCGAACGAGAAGACTCCGAAGAACAGCCCGAGGGACGTCCACGTGATGATCTTGCCCTTAGGGGTGTCGGCCGGCATGTACCGCGAGTAGTCCGAAACGAAGAACGCCCACGACAGCTGATACGCGGCCGCTGCGGACACCTGAATGAAGAACGGTGCGATCTGGAAGGTTCCTGCGCTGAGGTCCCACGCCGAAGCGGGGATTGCGCCGTTGGCGGCCAAGCCGAAAACGTAGATGACGAGAACGACGATCAGTGCAATCGAAATCCAGCGCTGCACGACGTGAAGCCACTGGTAGCCGAAAATCGCGAGCACAACGGCAATGAGGCCGGTGATGATGGCCCAGATTGGCGCACTTCCGACGCCGAGTTGTTCGGCGGTCGCACCGAGCATGTTGCCACCGAAGACAACGTAGCCCCAGTACACGATGAGGGCCATGAGCCAGATTGCGAGAGCGCCGTATCGACCGAACTGCGGGCGGCTCTGGACCAATTGTGGGAGTCCGAGGTGGGGGCCTTGAGTTGCGTGAGCCGAAACTGGCGCGGTACCGATGACCGTTCCGACGGCGAGCGCAACCAACGTCCAACCGAGGTTGAGCCCAGCCCAGATGCCGATGGCACCGGTTGCCATGCTGAGCAGGTGGGCGCTTCCTGCGAACCAGATGGTGGCTTGGTCAGTGAGCCGGCCTTTGCGTTCGTGCGAGGGCACGTAATCAATCGACCGAGTTTCGATTTGTCCCATGAGGGACGAATCGTTTCGAGTGCTAGTCATATTAACCTCTCCGTGTGACGTCATTGTCGTTGTGGATTGCTCCTTGCCACCGGGGGGACCGATCGACAAAGGAGATACCTCAACTGTGCGCGAAGTTGAATCGAATCCCAATTGTTGATTTGTATGAAAAACTTCCCCTTTATCGTTCTTTCACACAGTCGACATTGTCGGCATCCGCAACGACACTATTAGGCGTGACTACATCCGACGCACCCGCTCACCCGCTGTCCCTCTGGCACGATGACCCAACTCTCGTGCCATTTCGCTCAACGCCGCTAGGCGGGGACATCGATGTTGACGTCGCCATCATTGGTGCTGGATATACCGGTTTGTGGACTGCCTACTTCCTGCTGAAGGCCAACCCCAAACTGTCCGTTGCCATCGTTGAGGCGCAGACGGTCGGCTATGGCGCTTCGGGCAGAAACGGCGGCTGGTGCTCGGCGCTGTTTCCCGCCTCCATGAAAAAGATTTCAAGCCTGTCGTCGAGAGATGAGGCGATCCGGTTACAACGCACGATGAACGCATCCATCGCCGAGATGGGCTCGATCGTCAAATCGGAAAAAATTGACTGCGAATGGAAGCAGGGCGGTTACGTTTCGCTCGCTCGAAACGAGGCCCAACTGGTGCGATCCCGGAACGAGGTCGCCGGGTGGAACTCGTGGGGCTTCGGCGACGAGCACCTCAGCTTCTTGTCAGCCTCCGAAGCATCGGAACGGGCAAACGCGACCAACGTGCTCGGCGGGACGTACACCCCGAACTGTGCCGCTATTCAACCCGCCAAGTTGGCCTCGGAACTCGCCCGCGTTGTTGAGAAACTCGGTGCCACTATTTATGAGCGGACGACCGTGACTCGAATCGGCGATCGTCGACTCGATACCGACCGCGGGACCGTCACGGCGGACGTTGTGATCCGAGCCACGGAAGGCTTCACCGCCGAGTTCCCACAATTTCACCGTGCCATCATCCCCATGTACTCGCTTATGGTTGCAACTGAGCCGCTTCCCGCTAAGACCTGGGATGCCATCGGGCTCGCCGAACGCGAGACGTTCTCGGACAAGCGCCACCTGCGCATTTACGGGCAGCGAACGGGCGACGGACGATTTGCCTTCGGTGGACGAGGGGCGCCTTACCACTACGGATCAAAGGTCAGCCCGGCGTTCGACATCGATGACGGTGTCCACGACATGTTGCGCGGAATTCTTCGAGAGCTTTTTCCCGCAATTGGCGACGCAGAATTCACACACGCGTGGGGAGGGAACCTAGGCATCCCCCGCGACTGGTATCCGTCTGTGACGTTCGACCGCGCGACCGGATTCGGTCAAGCCGGTGGCTACGTCGGTGATGGTGTTTCGACCGCGTTCGTCGCAGCGAAGACCCTTGCGGCGGAAATTCTCGACACCGAGTCAGACCTGCGAACGCTGCCGTGGGTTGGCCGTCACTCGCCGAACTGGGAAATCGAACCGCTTCGGTGGTTGGGTGTCAACGCGGTGACTCAGGCGTTCGCGCAATCGGACCGCGACGAAGCCCGGACGGGTCGACCAGCGGGAATCGCGAAAGCGGTCTGGACGATGATCGGTCACTGACCGCGAGTGTCGCGGACAACCTCGTCTAATTGTTGAGTGACCTGATTCACATACGCGACGAGGTCGGGGGCATCGATCGCGTCACAGAGGACGATCGTCCTGCTGTCGCCGATTTCGCAATAGCCGGCCACACCGTCATCCAACTGACGGGCGAGTGCATCGATGTGACCGCGCTTGTCTAATGCCTCGTGGCTCAACCCCGCGAGTGCCACCCAGACAACGGCGGAAGGCTTTGCGCCCGAGTTGTCACCGTACAGTCGGCCAAAATTCCAGGCTCGATCGAGGTATCCCTTCAGGACGGCGGGCAGCGCGTACCACCACAGCGGAAACACGACGACGATTATGTTCGCGCGCCGAGCTCGATCGGCGAGCTCTTCAACGACCGTCGAGTACGTCTTCGTTGGGTCGTCCCAATCCGGCTCATCGGGCTCGTGAAGCACCGGGTCAAACCCCGACCGATAGAGATCTAGTTCGTCGACGTCGCAACCGCGTTCGACGAGTGAATCGTGCACTGCTCGAACCAGCGCGGACGTCAACGAGTTGTCGCGTGGATGTGCCCACACGAGATGTGCGCGAAGTTTCGTGGTCATGGTGGCTCCGACGGGCGTCGATCCCGTGACCTCTCGATTTTCAGTCGAACGCTCTACCAACTGAGCTACAGAGCCAAGGAGCGTGTCGCTCCTAGACAAAAGAGCCTCTCGCAAAAGAGACTCTGACGTCCGCGACCCTGACGGGACTTGAACCCGCGACCTCCGCCGTGACAGGGCGGCACGCTAACCAACTGCGCTACAGGGCCTTGCATATTGAATTGTAGACCTACCGTGACCCCAACGGGATTCGAACCCGTGCTACTGCCGTGAAAGGGCAGCGTCCTAGGCCACTAAACGATGGGGCCGTGTCATGCATCCGAGGAAGCGCAACCTTACAGAGTTTAGGGGGAATTCGAGCCCTACGCAAACCGCCCAATTTGACTCAATGTCCCGAAACTTCAGGTTTCGCGATTACCCTAAAACGACCAGTGTCGACAGTTGGGGGTGACGAACGTGCATAAACGATGGATTGGACTCGGTGCAGCGATCGTCTGCATCTCACTTCTCCTCGGGCCAATTGTCTCGACCGAACGCGCTTTTGCGTCAACGTACCCGTCGTGGTCAGACGTTCTCGCCGCTCGTAAAAACGTTGCCGAAAAGCAGAAGGCAATTGCACAGCTCAAGGACATCATCAACAACCTCGAGAAGAAGGTCGCCGACGCGAACGCGGAAGCCGAGCGCGTTGGAACTATTTATCAAGAGGCACAACAGGCCTACGACGAAGCGGCGTACAAGGCCGACCAGCTGCAGGCTCAGGCCGATGAGGCCAAAGCGTCGGCAGACGCGTCACGAATTCGCGCGGGTCAATTCGTATCGGAACTCGCTCGAGCGGGAAGCATCAACGTCTCAACGAGTCTCTTGTCGGACTCCACCGGCGCAGACAACCTATTGAGTCGTTTGGGTTTTGCGTCGATCATTGCGTCGCAGGCCGATGGAATTTATCAGGCCGCGATTCGCGATCAGAACTCGGCGCAATCGTTAACCGATCAGGCCACGGTCGCCAAGAAGGAACGCGACGTCCTGCGCGACGAAGCCGAGGCCGCGTTCCAGGTCGCACAGACCGCTGCAATCGCCGCCCAGGTCGCGTTCGAGGAGCAACAGGCTCACCAGGCGACACTGCAGGCACAGCTTGCGACGCTGGTCGAAAACCGACGCGCCACGGAAAAGGAATATCAAAAAGGCCAGGAAGAGAATGGCACAGCGGGGAGCGACCTTCCCCCCGGAGCGATTTCCTCGAAGGGTTGGGCTCGCCCATCGGCCGGATATATCTCAAGCGGATTTGGCTATCGGGTTCACCCGATTTATCACGTCATGATGTTCCACTCCGGAACGGACCTCGCGGCAAGTTGCGGCACACCGATTTACGCTGCCCACGGTGGCCAAGTGATTTATGCCGGATGGAACGGAACGCTGGGGAACTACATCCTCATCAGTCACGGTGAAGGAATTTCAACCGGATACGCGCACATCGCGAATGGACACACCTTTGTTCACGTTGGCGAACAAGTGTCGACGGGAACGCACATCGCCGACATCGGCATGACCGGTGGAGCGACGGGCTGCCACCTTCACTTCGAGGTCCGCAAAGACGGTAAGGCGCAAGATGCTGTCCCGTTCATGCGGAACATGGGAATTACTCTCGGCTAATTAGTGTTCGGCGGCGAGGCGCGCGATGCCCTCTTCGACGATCTTCTCGGCTTCGGCGCGACCCTGCCAACCCTCGGTCTTGACCCACTTGCCGGGCTCGAGGTCTTTGTAGTGTTCGAAGAAGTGTTCGATTTCTTTCTTTGTGAACTCGGGGATGTCGTCGATGTCTTGAATGTGCTCCCAGCGCTTGTCCTTTTCGAGAACAGCGATGACCTTGGCGTCGCTTCCGCCGTCATCGGTCATGTTGAACACGGCAACGGGACGGACGTTGAGTCCGACTCCAGGGAGGAGCGGGTAATCAAGGAGGACGAGCACGTCTACCGGGTCTCCGTCGAGTCCCAACGTGTTCTCAAAGAATCCGTAGTCCGTCGGGTAGACGAACGAGGTGAAAAGCACACGGTCGAGGTACACCCGACCGGTTTCGTGGTCAATCTCGTACTTGTTTCGGCTGCCTTTGGGGATTTCGATAACGGCGGGGTATCCGGCCATGATGTCTCCTCGTGTCTAAACGGTTCTCGGATAACCTTACCGAGTGAGCGAGACGACGGGAGATCGCCGAGGGAAGTTGTCCCCGGCCGTCGCCGCGGTGCGCTCAGCGGTCTCACATTTCCTGGATCGACATCCTGTTCCGAAAAATTCCCTCATTCTTGTCGCGTTGAGCGGAGGAGCCGACTCCCTCGCGCTCGCCGCCGCGACTCGGTTTGTCGCTACGAAACGGGGTCTTCGCGCCGGGGCAATCATCGTCGATCACGGCCTTCAATCGGGAAGCGCTGAGGTCGCGGCGACGGTGTCGGCGACCGCGACGGCGCTGGGCTTGAACCCGGTGGATGTCACACGTGTGACGGTCGGCACCGAGGGCGGTCCCGAAGCGGCCGCTCGAGATGCTCGCTATCGCGCACTTCGCGAGTCCGCCGATCGGCACAGCGCCGCAATGGTTTTGACGGGGCACACCCGAAACGACCAGGCGGAAACGGTTCTGCTTGGGCTTGCGCGAGGAAGTGGACCCGGGAGTCTTCGCGGAATGGTGGAACTCGACGGGCTCGTCGGGCGACCACTACTCGATGTCACTCGCGAGACGACACGCGAAGCGGCACTCGCAGAGGGGCTCGAACCGTGGGACGACCCCCACAACTCGGACCCCGCGTTCGCGAGGGTTCGCGTTCGGCATTCGATCCTGCCGCTCCTCGAAAAGGAACTCGGGCCTGGAATCATCGACGCCCTTGCGCGAACGGCCGACCTGGTGCGTGACGACGACGATGCGCTCGACCTGCTCGCCGCCGGCATGGCGCACCAGGTTCTCGCGGCGAACCCCGTGTCGTTCGCCGTTGACGACGTGGCGAAGAAGCCTCGTGCTCTTCGAACGAGGATCATTCGAATCGCCGTGGAACGCGCCTGGGGCACGACCATTACTCACGTTCACACCCGTGCCATCGACGCCCTAATGGCCGACTGGCACGGTCAGGGAGCAGTCGATGTTCTCGGCGGTAGTGTGGTCAGACACGACGGCCGAATCGTCTTCGGCCAGGCAGGTTAGGACAGCATGCGGTACGACGACGTTTCCGATCAACTCGATGAAATCCTTGTCACCGAGGAACAACTTCTCGCGCGCATCGCCGAGCTGGCTAACGAGATCGACCGGGACTATGCGGGTCGGGACCTTTTACTTGTGGGTGTGCTCAAGGGCGCGGTCATGGTCATGAGCGACCTAGGGCGAGCGCTCACGATTCCCATCACCATGGACTGGATGGCGGTCTCGTCTTACGGGCACGGCACGACATCGAGCGGAGTCGTGCGAATTCTCAAGGATCTCGACACCGACATCGCCGGCAAGAATGTCCTCATTGTCGAGGACATCATCGACACCGGTCTGACGCTGACGTGGCTTCGCGACAACCTTCTCTCGCGAGGCGCAGCAAGCGTCCACATTTTCGCCGCTCTTCGCAAGCCCGACGCGGTCAAGGTAGACATCGTTCCCGAATATCTGGGATTCGATATCCCGAATAAGTTCGTCGTCGGATACGGGCTGGACTACGCCGAAAACTTCAGGCACCTGCGCGACGTTGCGGTGCTGTCTCCTCACGTCTACGCCGAAAGCGAATAGCCCCGATTCGACGGGACGCGAGCGAGTACGCTGGGACAACGTGTTCTAGACAGGAGCAATTCGCCGAATGAAGAATTTCCTCAAGGGTCCGTGGCTTTATATCGCCGCGGGACTGCTGATTGTGTGGGCAGGTTTCTCGTTCCTCACGACCGTCAATTACGCTCCGGTGTCGACCAAAGAGGGACTCTCGTTCCTCGCTGACGGCAAAGTCAAGGACGTCACGGTCACCGACGTCGAGCAACGCGTCGACATGACGCTGATTGCTCCCGATAAGACCTACGGCGATCACGTCCAGTTCTATTACGTTGCTCCGCGTGGCGCCGAGGTGCTGCGTGCCGTGACCACAGCGAACCCCGCCAAATTCACGGACACGGTTCCCAAGGAATCGTGGATTATGTCCCTTTTGGGGTTCATCGTCCC
>CANGCU010000024.1 GCA_947452355.1 Microbacteriaceae bacterium
CGTCATTGGTGTGCCCGATATTCCCGGCAAGGCTGCCGAAATCTTCACGATTGTTGCGGGCACTGGCGGGAACATCGACATGATTGTTCAAAACGTTTCCGCGCAAGCGACGGCGCTCACCGACATTTCCTTCACTCTCCCGAAGACGGATGGCGACAAGGTGCTTAACGCCCTTCGAGCTGCTCAGGATGCCGTCGGATTCCTCGACATCGCGTACGACGACAACATTGGAAAGTTGTCAGTCGTGGGCGGAGGCATGCGCACGAACGCGGGTGTTTCGGCTCAACTGTTCACGACGCTTTTTGAAGCGGGAATCAACATTGAAATGATCTCGACGTCGGAAATTCGAATCTCGGTAATCACCCGCGGTGAAGACCTCGCCCGTGCCATGAAGGTTGTCCACACGGCCTTCGGACTGGACGGCGACGTTGAGGCAGTTGTCTACGCGGGAACGGGCCGATAGTGGGCGCGAAAATCGGCGTCGTCGGCGCCACCGGTCAGGTGGGCGCTGTCGTTCGTCAATTGTTGGCGGAGCGCAATTTTCCGGTTGACGAGATTCGGTTTTTCGCCTCGGCGCGGAGCGCGGGAAAGGTCATCCCGTTCGCGGGACAGGACATCGTGGTTGAGGACGTTGAAACCGCAGACCCGACTGGACTCGACATCGCCATTTTCTCTGCGGGCGCGACCTTGTCTAAAGTTCAAGCCCCTCGTTTCGCCGCGGCCGGTGTGACGGTCATCGATAATTCGAGTGCCTGGCGGATGGACCCCGAGGTTCCTCTCGTTGTGTCCGAAGTTAACCCACACGCCGTTGATGATGCGGTCAAGGGAATAATTGCCAACCCCAACTGCACGACTATGGCCGCGATGCCGGTGCTCAAGCCTCTTGACGTCGAGGCCGGCCTCACGCGTTTGCAGGTTTCGACATACCAAGCGACATCGGGCGCGGGTCTCGCCGGGAGCGAAGAACTTCGTGAGCAGGCGGCGGCGGTCGTTTCGCAAGACATGATGGGTCTTGTTCATGACGGACGTTCCGTTACGTACCCCGCTCCGACGAAGTTTCCCAAAAACATTGCGTTCAATGTGATTCCGCAGGCCGGTTCCTTTGTTGATGACGGCTGGGGTGAGACGGACGAGGAAAAAAAGCTTCGTAACGAAACGCGCAAGATCCTCGAACTTCCCGCACTTCCCGTTTCGGGAACGTGTGTTCGCGTGCCCGTATTCACGGGACACTCGCTTTCCGTTCACGCCCAGTTCGCCCAGCCCATCACCGCGGAACGGGCTCGCGAAATCCTTGCCTCGGCACCAGGTGTCACCCTGATGGATGTGCCAACGCCTCTCGACGCGGCAGGAATCGACCCCAGCCTCGTGGGTCGTATCCGACAGGATCAGTCGCTCGACGACGGCACTGGACTCGTCTTCTTCGTATCGAATGACAACCTTCGAAAAGGTGCTGCGCTCAACGCCGTTCAGATTGCGGAACTCGTTGTCGACCGGAAGGGCCTTCGCTAAGCCTTTCGTGCCGCGCGAATTGTGCGAACGACGAGCTGGGCGACGGCGTACAGCAACAGTGCCGCCAAGAGCGGGTTAGCCCATTCGACGGGCGTGATGGTTGCGAGCCATACACCGACGGTTGACGTCAGGGCCATCGGTATTCCTAGTGAAATGCCCGCTTTCCAGTTCACAACACCGGCACGAGCGGATCCGATTGTGCCCGAAATCGCCGCGGGAACCATCGCGATGAGCGACAGGACCTTCGCCACCAAGTCACTGATTCCGAAGCCCAACACGAGAATCGGCAGAACGACGATACCGCCACCGATGCCCAAAAGTCCCGACGCGAACCCCATCAGCGCTCCAGCAGCAAATAGCGCAACAATCGTTCCGATATTCCACGACAAGTGACTGTTCCGGTCGGGAAGTGTCATGAACACCTGGATTGCGGCAATGCCGAGTATGCCGATGAAAATCCAACGGACGAGTGTCGTGTCCCAGGTCCGAAGTGCCCACGTACCGAGGGGCGCGGTGAGGGTGGAGCCCGCCGCGATCATGAGTCCAAACGCCGACTGATCCGCGGGCACCGTTCCCGACAGCAGAAACGTTGTTGCCGCGACGAGTGATGTGGGAATGATCGCCACGAGCGATGTGACCGACGCGTTTCGCTGATCGAAACCGAGGGCGAGAATCAGAAGTGGGACGATGATGATGCCGCCACCGACTCCAAAAAAGCCGGCGAAAAGTCCGGCGAGAAGGCCAATGAGGGTGAAGATCAGTGTTCGGGGAGGAGCACTCTGCGTGGGCACGTCATCAGCCTACTGGCGGGGATAGGATTGCTAAGTGACCAAGGTTGTTGACGTCGTTCTCGTTGGTGGGGGCATCATGAGTGCCACCCTCGGCTCGCTTCTCCGTCGACTCGAACCGACGTGGTCGATCGCGATGTATGAACGCGGCCCCGAGCTTTCCCCCGAGTCGTCGAACCCCTGGAACAACGCGGGTACAGGACACTCCGCGTTATGCGAACTGAATTACACGCCCGAGCAACCCGACGGGTCCGTTTCAACGGCGAGTGCGATTAAGGTCAATGAGCAGTTCCAGTTGTCGCGCGAATACTGGTCGACGCTGGTCGAAGACGGGACAATTCCTGACCCCTCCGCTTTCCTTGTTCCCGTTCCGCACATAGCATTCGTGTGGGGTGAGGCGAACGTCGCGTATCTGAAGACTCGGTACGACGCGCTGAAGAAACACCCCTTGTTCCCCGGTGCCGAATTCACGGACGACCCGAAAGTCATTCACTCGTGGGCGCCCCTCGTGATGCCCGGACGATCCAAAGACGAGCCCGTTGCCGCGACCCGATTCCTCAACGGAACCGACGTTAACTTTGGCACGCTCACCAACATTCTGGTCGACTCCATTGCGGGGCCGTTGACCGAAGTTCACGTCAATCACACTGTCCGCTCGATTCGCCGCGGCAAGGACGGTCTGTGGAGGGTGTCAACCCGGAACAATGTGGGCGGCACCCCGTCAACAATCCTCGCGAAGTTTGTTTTCGTCGGTGCAGGCGGTCACGCTCTCAATCTGCTTCAGCGAACGGGAATCCCCGAGATTCGCGGATATGCGGGCTTCCCAGTATCGGGTGAGTTTTATCGCTGTGACAACCCCGAGGTGGTCGCCCGTCACAACGCAAAAGTTTACGGAAAGGCAGCTGTCGGTGCACCGCCGATGTCTGTTCCCCACCTCGACACCCGCGTCGTCGACGGTCAGTCAAGTTTGCTCTTTGGTCCCTATGCCGGCTTTACGCCGAAGTTCCTCAAGGCGGGGTCGTGGTGGGACCTGCCCGGTTCGATTCGGTTCGGCAACATCATCCCGATGCTCGGCGTCGCCGTCACCAACCTCGGCCTGATCAAGTACCTCGTGACGGAAATCTTCGCGGGTCGCTCGAAACGAATCGCGGCACTTCGCGAATACTTCCCCGACGCCAACCCGGCCGATTGGTACGGCTACTCTGCCGGACAGCGGGTCCAGGTCATCGCGCGTGACGCTGCGAAGGGTGGAGTTCTGAAGTTCGGTACCGAGGTCGTCGCACACGCGGACGGTTCTATCGCCGGGCTTCTCGGCGCATCACCCGGCGCATCGACTGCGGTCGCAGCAATGCTCGACGTTCTCGACACGTGTTTCCCCGCGAAAAAAGCAGCGTGGTCCACGAAAATTTCCGCACTCGTTCCGTCGTATGGCACCTCGCTCTCAACCAACGCCGCGGCGGCGCGCGCGTCGCTCACCCGCACGGCACGAATCCTCGGTATTCGCTAGTTCACCCATCAGAACACCTTCTTTATGGGGGACGGTTCGGATTCCCCCGCATCGTTCACCGAGATGATTCGGACGTACAAACCACCCATCCGTGGTCGCGGTAATTCGATCTGCGAGGACGACCAGTCGAGATCGCACAGTGAGACAAATCCGGCACTCTTTCGACGGCTTGTCTGGACAACGTATCTGAGCACGGGTGCGTCGGCTTGCGACGTGTTTTCCCAGCCAATCACGATTCGCTTGCGCGAGCGCATGAGAATCTTGATTTCGCTGGGCGGAACGGGCGTGTGAATCACCGTTGGTGAGCCGGGTTCGTCGATCGGTGGCCCTGGTATCTCGGGGTCAATGACGAAGGGCGGGTCGGGAATCGTGACGGGTGTTTCCGGATTGATTGGGTCTACAACTGGAGTGTCGGGGATAACCGCAGGAATGTGCGGTTCTTCGGGGGCCACACTTGGCGGGTCCACAACCGGTTGTTCGATGACGGGAGGGCTCACTGGGACCACACGCACGGCAGTCGAGGGATTTCCCTCTCCGACCGAATTGACTGCGCTAACGGTGATTTGGTAGGCGACACCGTTGGTTAGCCCTTCGATTCGTGTGGAGCCCCCAGTGACATCCATCTGGCTAACCATCGACGAGTCCGCCAACAGACGAATGCGATAGTGAGTGATGGAGTCGCCACCATCGTCGTGTGGCGCAGCCCATTCGAGGTTCACGTCACCGTCACCAGCTTCGGCCACAATCGACTCGGCGATTCCGGGCACCGTTGCCGGGGTAGCATCAACGCTGGACGACCATGGCCCTTGCCCGACGGAATTCACGGCAGCAATCTCGAATCGGTAGTTCGTCCCGTTTGTTAGCCCCGATGCAACAACGAATTCATCGTGCACAGCGATTTCGGAAATCTCGTTATCACCCGACCACACGCGGACGCGATATGAATCGAGTGGGTCCCCGCCGTCTGATTCGGGCGCGTCCCACGCGACGAAAACGCTTCCGTCTCGCCGCTGAGTGGTGACATTAACAGGAGCGCCTGGAGTTGTCGCGGGGGTGACATAGGTGAGGTCTGACCTGGCGCTTTCCCCGACCGTGTTCAGTGCGGTGACGGAAACCCCATAGGTTTTGCCGTTTGTCAGACCGCTGACAGGTATCGACGTCGTTGTTGACGTGGCGTTGACCGCAAGGTCGTTCGAATCCCACATGCGCACGTGATACAAGTCCACGGGGTCTCCACCATTACTTTGCGGAGGATCCCACTCGATGGTTGCGGCGCCGTTACCGCGAATAGCTCGGACATTTTCCGGGGTGCCAGGCGTCGATGCTGGAGTGACAAACGAGGCCGGTGAAGGATCACTAGTTCCCACGGTGTTTGATGCGGTGACGGTCACACGGTATCGAACACCATTCGTGAGTCCCGCAATCGTCGCCGATGCGTTTGACGTCGTTACCGAGTTGACCAAGTCAGTGTCGCGCCAAACCCTCACGATGTAGGGCGCAAGAGGGTCTCCGCCGTCTGATTCGGGCGCGTCCCACGCGACGGAAATTCCGCCATCGTGACGTTCGGTCGTGACTTTTCGCGGGGCACTCGGTGTTGTCGCGGGAGTGACCGAGACGCTGACTGATTCGACGCTCGCACCAACAGAATTTCTCGCCGTGACGTTGAACGAGTAATTTGTGCCGTTTGATAGCCCAGTGATATCCGCGATGGGATCGTGGGTGACAATCTCGCGCGGTGGTTGACCACCACCGGTCACCCGGACGAGGTAGTCGATGATCGCATCGCCACCGTCGCTCGACGGCGCTGCCCATGAAATAACAGCGTGCGAATCACCCCGTGTTCCGCTGATTTTTCGCGGGGAACTCGGCGTTGTCGCAGGAGTGACGTAAATCGCGTCCGAAGCGACGCTCACACCAACCGAGTTCAGCGCGCTCACGGACACGCGATACGTTTTCCCGTTTGTCAGACCGTCCACCCGAATCGATGTTGTTGTCGACGTCATGTCGGCGGTCAGATTATTCGAGTCCCAGACTTGAATCCGATAGGCGGTCACGGGGTCGCCACCATCACTATGCGGCGCATTCCATTCGACGGATGTGGCACCGTTACCCCGAGTAGCGCGGACGTTTTCCGGGCTACTGGGTGTTGTCGCGGGAGTGACATCCGAAGCCGGTGAAGGATCACTATCTCCAACCGTGTTCGAAGCGGTGACGGTCACGCGATAGCGAACTCCATTCGTGAGTCCCGCGATCGTTGCCGTTGTATTTGAGGTCGTTGTCGAGCTGACGAGGTCAGCATCGCGCCAAACTCTTACGACGTATGGCGTGAGAGGGTCACCGCCATCGTTTTCTGGAGCGACCCACGTCACCGAGATTCCTCCATTTTGACGTTCAGCCGCCACGCTTCGAGGAGCACGCGGTGTTGTCGCGGGAGTGACTGCCACTTGAGCCGATTGAGTGCTCGATCCGACGGAATTTCTGGCCCACACACTGAACGAATAATTTGTGCCGTTAGAGAGCCCGGTGAGGTCTGCCACGGGATCGCGTGTGGCAATTTCGCGCGGTGGTTGACCACCACCGGTCACGCGGACAACGTAGTCAATAATCACATCGCCACCGTCGCTCGACGGTGAGCCCCAGGAGATGACCGCGTGCGAATCACCCCGTGTTCCGCTGATTTCTCGCGGGGCACTCGGTGTTGTGGCCGGAGTGACGTAAGTGGGGGCCGATGCGACGCTTGCACCAACCGAGTTAAGTGCGCTCACTGCAACGCGATATGTCTTCCCGTTTGTCAGACCGCTAACCGAAATCGTTGTCGTTGTCGACGTCGTGTCGACTGCAAGATTGCTCGAATCCCAGACTTGAATTCGATACGAGATGACAGTGCTCCCTCCATCACTCGCCGGGACGACCCAGTCGATAGTTGCGCCGCCGCTGTCGCGGGTTGCTTGAACGTTCCTCGGGCTGTCGGGTGTTGTCGCGGGAGTAACTGCGACGTAAGTGGATTCGTCGCCAGCCCCAACCGCATTGATGGCCGAAACAGTAACGTCGTAACGAGATCCGTTGGTCAGTCCTGTAATTGTGGCCGACGTTTCCGTGGCAGATATTTCGTTGGTGACCCGCCCGTCGAGTCGAACGATCACCCGATAAGACGTAATGGGATCCCCACCGTCACTCGCTGGTGGGTTCCAGCTGACCGAGGCACCGCGGTCACCGCGAGTGACAGTCACACCGGCGACGGATTGCGGCACGGTGGCAGGTGCCACGGACTTACTCGTTGTTGAATCGAGCGACGTACCAGCGATATTGCGGGCTTTGACCCGGATCGTCTGTGGGACACCGTTTGTCAGTCCGGAAATTGTGCATGCCGTCTGAATTGATGTACACGAACGGCCGCTGGGGTAGGCCGTCGCGGTGTACTCAACGATGGCGCTTCCTCCGTCACCGGCCGACGTCCACGTCGCGGTCAACGAACCGTTACCGCGTGACACATCGACGATTGTCGGAGCGTTCGGAACGGTCCGAGGCGTGCCCGTGACGACGGTGGGCGAGCTCGCGCCGGCGATTGAGCGCGCCACGACAGACACCGAATACACATCGCCGTTTCGCAAACCCGAGATGGTGCACGATGTCGTCGTGGCGCTACAGGTTGCGGATTCCGTCCCCTTGGTGGCTGTCACGGTGTAACCGAGGATTGGCTCTATTGAGGCGGGTGCGGACCAGGACAGCGTGAGCGATTTGTCGCCGGGTGTGATCGCTACCGTCGTCGGCGACGCTGGTTCGGGCGCGACTGTCATGCGTCCGATGCCGCGCGTCCCCGAAAATCCGACGGAAAGTTCATGGTCGTGAAACAGCATGGATGTCGCCTCAGAACCGGCGCCTAATTCCGTGAATCCTTGCCGATTGAGTGTGGCTAACGCAAAACTAACCAGACGCGGACCGTTGGCCGTGGTGGTCGTGGCGTACAACGTTCCCGTTGATTCGTCGACGGCGAGGTTTCGAGCACCGATTTCGTCGGTGGCGAAGGTCACCGAATTGATGACAGTTTTCGTCGGGATGTCGATTGCGGTGATTCGGCCTGGCGTGGCGTCTGTACCTAGGTATGCGGTCGTTCCCACCACAACGGGGTCGACGAGCATCGGTGTCGTCGATGTCAGGGCGACCGCCGTCCCCAGCGTCATACTAGATCGATCCATGGGGATTATCTTCACGGGTGTCGAATTGGTGACCGCAAGGACGTCAGTGCCACTGGGAATCAACGCGGTGATGTCCTTCAGGCTCGAGGCGAGTGTCACGCTTCCCTGCTGGTTCCCAGACGACGCGTCGATTTTGATTAATTTCGCGGGGATCGTATTGGTTCCAACGATGACGGACTTTGCAGCCGTATTGAATGCCAAGGCTCGAATGTTGTTCTCGTCAGTTGCCATTGCGCGCATCATCAGCCGCGTCCCCGTCGATAGGTCAAAGGTGACGATACGGTTCCCGCTTCCCGCGCGGCGAACGCTGAAAACCGCGATATTGGTCAACGGTGAATAGAGGGCTGCAATTGATCCCTCGTCACCGCCGGCAACCGTTGAAGGCGAAATCACCCCACTCGCGCGGTTTCGTGACAGCAGGGTGCCGACCGACGCAGTCGTTGTGCCGTAGCTCCATTCAGTTCCCGCGCTATCGGCAATCCACGGCGAATTCGCGAGAACGCCCGTCGGGGCTGCGGTTGTGGAAATGAGGGCTGGCGACGCTACCGTTGCCGCCGCCGGAGTCGCCGGTGATAACGGAATGACAAGGCCAGCAGCGATGACGAATAGAACTTCGCCAATGCTGATTGCGGTTCGACTGAGTTTTACGGATTGTTTCATGCGCGATACCCCACCACTCCACAGCGCAGTGTGGTGAAATTTATCCACAGCGAACGGTATTTTTGACTCGAGGAGGTGGGCGATGTCAGATCTGATTGACACAACCGAGATGTATCTCAAAGTTGTATTCGAACTGGAAGAACAGCACCAGCCCGCTCTTCGCGCCCGGCTCGCTGAGCGCCTCGACCAGGCCATGCCGTCCGTTTCGCAAACGGTCTCACGTCTCGAGCGAGACGGCCTGCTGACGCTGGATGACAATCGAATCGTTGCGCTCACGGACGAAGGGCGTCGAATCGCGGTCGCCGTCATGCGCAAGCACCGGATCGCCGAACGATTCCTATTTGACGTTCTCGGACTGGATTGGGCCGACTGCCACGAAGAGGCCTGCCGATGGGAACACGTCCTCGGGGATGCAGCCGAAGAGAAACTCGCGGCATTGTTGACCAATCTGGACCGCGACCCCTATGGCAACCCGATTCCGGGCCTCGACCGGATTGGACGATCCGCCAGCGCGTTTGTCCCAGGGCGCCCCGCCACAGAGAACGACGAGCCAATTACGGGAACCGTTGTGTCGCTCGGCGAAGGAATCCAAGCGGACGAGGGACTATTGCGTCAATGTTTTGCTTCAGGCATCATCCCGGGCGCGACCGTCACGGTGACCGCCAACGGCCACAGCACCGAGCTCGTTGGCCCGACTGGCACCGTCACGTTAGACGCGCACCTTGCCGCCCAGTTTTTCGTGACGCCCTAGGCGAGCACGAACAGGAAATAGGGAATCGTCGCAAGAATTGTCAGTGCGGTAACCGGAACTCCGACCTTGGCGTAGTCGACCATGGTCAGTTTGATTCCTTCCCGGTGCGCGATGGCGAGGCCAACAATATTCGCGCTTGCCCCGACCACCGTGAGGTTTCCACCGAAGTCGGCTCCTGTCGCCAGGGCCCACCACAGAACCGACGGTTCGGAAAGTCCCAGCGCATTGTTCATGTCGGCTATGACGGGAACCATGCTCGTAACGTAGGGAATGTTGTCGACGATGCCCGAAATGAGCCCGGAAATCGCGACGAGAATGACACTGATTGTCGGCACGTCTGTGCCGATGACCGATATGAGCCAGGTCGAGAAGACGCGAAGGGCACCGACCGATACGAGGGCGCCGACGAGGATGAAGAGGCCCGCAAAGAACGCCAGAGTTTTCCATTCGACGGACGCCGAGACCGCACGGAGAGGTGCGCGCGAGACGGCAGCGGCGAATACGCCACCCACGAGCGCGACGTAAGCCGGCGGAAGCCCCGCGAGCGACCCAGCGATGTAAGAGCCGATGATGACCGCGAGCAGCACGAGCCCGATTACAAGTGTGGGAACGTTGCGAATCATCGTGGATTCGTCGAGTTTTACCGCTCGATCGCGGTCCACCTTCTTGTTGGGCAGGTCGTGGCGATACGCGATGAGGAAATACACAATCGTCACGACGAGTCCGATGAGCGCGATAGGACCCATCACCGCAAGAAACGGAAGGAATTCGATTCCGATGCGACTTCCAATGATGAGGTTGGGTGGATCACCGATCAGAGTCGCCGTACCGCCCACGTTGCTTCCGATGATGGTTGCCAAGACGAATGGCACGGGTGACACGGAAAGCGTCCGCGCAAGACTGATGGCGACGGGCGCAATCAACATCACGATGGTCAGGTTGGGTAACACCGCGCTCGTGAGCGCTGACACGACAAGGATGAGGACGAGAGTGACCCGAGGGTTTCCTCGCGCAATATCCGCGGACTGTGCGGCCAAGTATTCAAAGAGCCCCGTTGTTTGGAGCGCGCCAACGAGCAGCATCATTCCGAACAACAGCAGGATGACGTTCCAGTCGATTCCCATCTCGTGATCCGAGAGCGCCGTGACTGGGTCAACCGCTCCGATGACCAGTACCGCAATCGCACCGGCCGTCGTCACGAGGTAGTGCGGCACCTTTTCGCTCGCAATGAGGACGTAGGCGACCGCAAAAATCGCGACGGTGAGCGTCATCAACATTGATCGGCCTTTCGGAACACACGTGGACTCTCCACGATATAGGAAGTGGCGCTACCTCCACATAGCAGTCGGCGCCGCGGTAATCCGCGACGCCGACTGGTCTGGTGGGGTGGGGTTAGACGTTTCCGACGACAATCAGGGTGTCGCCCGCCTCGGGTACGAACTCGTCATGCTTCGTGGGATTCAAGAAGACTCCCTGTGCGGCACTCGACCGCGACTCGGCGGCAACTCGGTACCCGATAACGGATTCGTTCTTTGCGACACCTGCGGCTACGAGCTGCGAGAACGCGACGCGCTTCTTAAGCGGAGCGTAGTTCTCGATGGGACGCATGTTGACCGATGCGCCATCGGCATCGAACAGGTCGGTGAAAACCGGGGACAACGCCGGGTTTTCAGCAATCTGAGCGACGAGCAGTGCGGCGAGGTTGTCGCTGATGACGAGGTCGTCGACTGCGGCAACGCGGGCAAGTTCTGCCTTGCGCGAATCGAGGATTTCGGCAACCATGCGGGTCGGGTGAACCTGGTTCGTCGTGTTTTCGAACAGCGAGTTCATCTGCAACATGGTGAGCATCGTCTGCGCATCGGCTTCCGATTCGCTGATGGCGTTGCGGTAACCGAGGATGATGACCTCGTCGTAGTGCTTTGCACTCGCGGCCTTCACGAGTTCGGCCAAATCGCCCGATGTCGCTGAATACGACACCGCAACTCCACCAAATTTCAGCGAGGCGAGCTCAGCCGGGTCGACGTACTTCGGAGTGGCGACGATGTGAACCGTCGATCCCTTGGGGAGGAACTGTGCGAGTTCGTTGAGGACCGAACGGCCCATCGACGACCACCCAATGACGAGAATGTGCTCCGGGCTGGA
>CANGCU010000025.1 GCA_947452355.1 Microbacteriaceae bacterium
AATCATCGCCCCATTCACGACCTACGATTTCGGGTACGCAAAAGCCCAGTCACAAATCAACAACCAATCGTTCATCAACAAAGATGCGATTCAGTACTCCATCGCCCATGATTCGTGGTCGTTGACCTCGGGGTTTTTTGTTGACGGTTCCACCAGTGTGAAAAGAGCCCAACAGTTCGCCCGTCAGGAACTCGTCACACGCGGCTGGAACGAAGACGAATTCACTTGTCTCGTTGATCTCTGGGATCGTGAATCCAAATGGAACGTTCATGCCGAGAACGTCGCGAGTGGCGCGTTTGGGATACCGCAAGCGTTGCCGGGAAACAAGATGCGGGCAGTGGGCAAAGACTGGCGCGACAACCCGGAAACGCAAATCCTGTGGGGGCTGACCTACATTTCCGATCGGTACACGACTCCGTGCCGTGCATGGGCGCATAGCGAAGAAACCGGCTGGTACTGATGGGACGTCGTAATCGACCCAAACGCGACGAGCCGGCCCCATTGGACGTCTCGCGCGCGACGGGCGGGCGGCGCACGGAAACGAAACGCGGAGACGAGTGGGTCGTCCAGGACATCACGGCGGTGCGCGCGGTCAAAGAATATGTCTGCCCCGGTTGTGTTGTGCCGATTGACGCCGGCATCCCGCATGTTGTGACCTGGCACTACGAAGGGTTATTCGGCGAAGAAGCGGCGGTTCGCGACCGTCGCCACTGGCACACATCCTGTTGGAAAATGTACTAATGGGCGAGATTCGAGCGATGACCGAACTTCCCGCGCGCCGGCGCGATGTCGAATTCAGGACTGCGGATGGTCGCCTGCTTGTTGGCGAACTCAGCCTTCCCGAGTCCGGCGACCCCGTCGGAACCATCGTATTTCTCCACCCGTTGCCGACGGCCGGTGGTTACATGGATTCGCACATCCTCCGTAAAGCCGCATTGAGACTTCCCGAACTCGCGCAGGTCGCCGTTCTTCGATTCAATTTCCGCGGCGTGACGTCGCCCCGCGGGACATCCGAAGGTGAGTTCGGGCATGGTGTTGATGAAGGGAAAGACCTCGACGCGGCGCTCGAGTTCGTTCGCGCAGAGGGTCTTCCCACGCCCTGGGTCGTCGGCTGGTCTTTCGGAACCGAGGTCGCGCTGAACCACACCATCGACCATGATGTCGCAGGACTTATCTTGCTGTCCCCGCCTCTGCATCGAACGACCCCCGAGACGCTCGACCGCTGGAACGGAAACGACACTCCGATTGTTGCGCTGGTGCCGGAACTCGACGACTACCTTCAGCCCGCGGAAGCTCGGGAAAGGTTTGCGGTCATTCCGCGACTCGAAATCGTCGAAGTCGCTGACGGGAAACATCTGTGGGTTGGTGAGAAGCAGACGTATCGAGTCCTCAGTGAAATTGTTGCCAGGGTGAACCCGGCTGCGTTGCCGTTGCCGACGGATTATCCCTAACGTGCCTCTTGGGCCGGGACGATTACCTGGCGCATGATGATGAGCACCGAGGCGGCGAGCGGAATTGCCACTATTGCACCGAGAATGCCCATGAGTGCTCCGCCCGCAAGAGCGGCGATGATGACCAACACACCGGGAACTTTGACCGCGCGATTCATGATGACCGGGCCGATGACGTAGGCCTCGACCTGCGAATAGACAAGGTAATACACCGCAACCCAGATGGCCGTCGAGGGGTGGCTCGGGTCGACCAGGAATTGCGTCGCAATGATGATGATCGAACCCGTGATGGTTCCAACGAGCGGCAACAACGAGAACATAAGGGCGATGAGCGCGAAGAGGGCGGGGTACTGCGCCCCAATGAGGGACATCGCAATGAAACTGAGGACTCCGTTTGCGAGCCCCTGCGTTCCCTGACCGATGACGTACTTGCCGACCGCATCGACAACTTGGTCGCCGATGTGCACGAAGTTTTCGCGTTTCGTAGCCGGCACGAGTCGGTAGACCGCGTCTTTGATTGCGGGAAGTGAAATCACCAGATAGATGGTCAACATGAGGGTGAGGAACGCGCCCAACAACCCGTTGGCGAATCCCGCCCCGACCGACAGGACGCCGCCGCCGATGTTTGCGAGGTTGGCCGGGTCGCTGAGGAAGGTGATGATTCCATCCACCGTGTGTTGCACGTTGAGGGTCTCGATCGGGATGATGGACTGTATCGCGGTGATCAGTTCACCGAGCGAGTTGTAGGTCGTCACAAAATCGAGTAGTGAATTGTACAGATTGGTGACCTGTTCGACGATGACCGGCACCAGCGCGAGGACGAAGCCGGCGAACAGACCAAGAACGGCAAGGACGACGACAAGAATTGCCAAGGGCCGGGGAAACTTTCGGTCGACCAATTTACGGACAATCGGGTCGAGTCCCAACGCGAGGAACAGCGCGAATCCAACGTAAGTGATGACGGTCGCGAGCGTGACGACAGCGTTGCCGATGAGGAGCGCCGTGAGGACCCCTAGGCCCCCGAGAAGGCCGAACCGGAACGCGCCGTGAATCGTCATGCCGACGTGGTTTTGGGCGGAGTTTTGGGTTTCGTCAATGACTTCGCGGCAATGGTGACGGCCTTGTTGAGGTCACCGATGTACGCGGCAATCGCGTCTCGTTCCGCGGCGATTTCCGCCAGTCGCTTGGTTGCCTCGTCGACCGCCTGGCGGGCTTCGGCTCGGGCGGCGCTAACAATTTGACGTGCCTTCGCGTTGGCCGCATCGATGGTCGATCGTGCTGCTTCTTTGGACTCGACGATTGCCATCTCGCGGATCTTCAAGACCTCCGGCTCAAGACGGTTGTGTTCCTTCTTAAGGTCGGTCAACGACTTTTGCAATTTGGTGAATTCCTCATTCGCCGCGGCGAGGTAGGCCTCGTTTTGCGCTGCGATGTCGCGGTGTTGTTCCAACAATTCTTGCTCGATTTCGTGACGACGAGCGGTCACCTCAACAATGAGGTCGAGCTTCTGGCGGTCGGCCTCACCGATCAGACGGGTGATTTCGGCGCGGGCTTCGTGCGCTTCTTTATCGAGCACAACGCGCTGTTCGGCAATTTCGCGATCCATGAGTGCCTTTTTCTCGGCAATTTCCCGTTGCAGAGTGGCCTTCGCGGTTGCGGCTTCGGTTGCGGCGGAGCCACGAATTCGGTTGATTTCGCGAATCGCTTCGTTGCGCATCGTCTCGACGTCTTTCGTCGCGATTTCCGTAATGTTTTCCGCATCGATTCGAGCAGCGCTCGTCTCGTAACGTGCCTTTTCTTCGGCGGAGGCAAGGATCGCTTCGGCGCGCGCGTTGGCGTCGTTGAGGATTTGATCCGCTTCGATTCGAGCGTCGGCAATTTGACGTTGCGCCTGGATGTCCGCCTTCGAGATGAGGACCGTGGCCTGTTCCTCGGAGGTGCGAAGAACCATTTCCAATTTGGTACCGAGACCCGAATACGTTGGGACCTCACCGGCAACAAGGCCCTTCTTGCCACCAAGACGGGCGAGTTCCGTTGCAAGTTCATTGCGCTCAGTCGTGGCCGCGATGATTTCGCGACGCAGGCTCGCGATGGCCTTGTCGACGTCTTCGCGGGAATAACCGCGCATGACAACGGGGAATTGTCCGTCAATAGCCATGTGACCTCCTCGGGGTACTGTGACAGTTTACTCATCGATACCGACAGCGAGTAATTGTCACGGTGGAACTCGATGGAAGCGGTCGGGTAAACTGGCGTTTTCGGTCGAAAGGGGTGCTGTGCGGTTCATCATTTCCGTCATCCTCTTCGGCGTCGCGGCAGTCATGGTTGCCGCGGGAATTCTCATTCACAGCGTGTTTCACCCGCCGACGACAACGGTGAGCACACTCAGACTCAAGGACCCGGCGCCAATCGTGGTCATCGATACGAGTTCGCTCGACCGGATCTCGGCGACGCAGGTCATCTCGATCAAGGGCGGTGCTACCGGAACTGTCTATGTCAAGGACGCCGATTCGGTGCCGGTTGCAACCCAGGCGTCGAGCGACCACATCGTCTTGGCGTGGGGTCGAGAACCAGACGTCCTGGCCTACATCGGAAACGTGTCCTACCAATCGGTGAGTGCAACGGGGCAAAACGGGAAGCTCGTGTCGAAGACAATCTCGGGAACGGAAACCGCCACCCCCAACCCGTTCGATTCAGACCTCTGGGTCGAGCACTACGAGGCGGACAAGTACTTGTCACAACAGGTCACGACCCCCCGCGGAAACTTGCTCGTGATTGCGACCGACGGCGCATTGCCTGCTCCAAGCGTCATCACCGTCACGTGGAAAATGGACATCGATCGCTCGATTCCAACAAATCTTTTTTATGGCGGACTCGCCCTCGCGATTGTTGGAGCGGCCTTCTATTATTTCGGTTGGCTCGCCGACCGGCGTAAGCGTCGCCACCGCCAGGGAAGAATGCCGAGGGCGCCACGACCACCCCGCTGGAAGCCTGATCGAAGTGCACTCGGCCCCCGTCGTCGTCGGGGCCGTCGCGCCTTGCCGTTCATTGCCATCGGCGTTGCCCTGCCGCTGGCGTTGACGGGTTGTACCGTCTTCCCCAGCATCACCAACGACCCATTACCGACATCGACTCCGTCCCCTCGAGGCGTCGCGGTGACGGCACAGCAATTCGACCGCATTCTGAGCAACGTGATTGAGACGCTGAAAACCGCGGACGAACAGCGCGCCGAAAACATTGCTGGGACCCGATGCGATGGCGCCGCGTTGCGTTTTCGCGCCGCGCAGTACAAAGTGAACACGCAAAGCAAGACACTCGGAATTCCATTCCAGATTCCGGACGGCGAGGTGCGACTTCTTCTGCCGCAAAAGACGACCACGTGGCCGCGTTCAGTGTTCGCCGTCATTGACGACACGGCCCACCCGAAGAACCCGTCCGTCGCCGTGGTCTTGACGCAGCAGACACCGCGTGACAACTACAAGATGAGCTATTCCGTTGCCCTCGAGCCGGGCGCAAAAATTCCGTCCGTTCCTTCAGCGGAAACGGGTGCGGCCGTCCTCTACGGTGAAACCGAACTTCTCAGTGTCACACCCTCGCAGGCGGTCGAGCACTACGGCGACCTTCTCATCCAAGGCCCGGACAGTGCATATGTGAACTCCTTCGACGCCGATTCGTTGCAAACGCAGATCGGTCGTGACGCGAAAGACAAACGAGCGAAAGATCTCGGTAAAACCGCCAAGTTCGCCTGGGAAGACGTACCGTCCGGAGACACTCCGGTCGTCTTCGCTGCCGCGGAGGGTGGTGCGCTGGTAGCGGTTACCTTGCAGGAAAACGAAAAGGTCACCCCGGCAACAGCCGGCGCCGCCATCACGTCGTCGGGAGCGGTGAAAATCCTTGCGGGAGTGACGAGTTCCATGAAGGGAATCGAAGCCAACTACCAGTACCAGTTGCTGTTCTACGTTCCGGCCCTCAGCTCTCAAGAAAAGATCCGACTTCTTGGCTACTCGTACGCCTTGACCGCGGCACACAAACTGGGCAAGTGACAACGACACCGTTGAGGTCCGTCGAGAGAGCCGCGAAGGTACCGGGCAACTGAAAGGAGAGGTGACAATGGCATATTTCGACTATGCGGCAACCTCTCCCATGCCCGACCCCGTCATCGACGCATGGACCAGTGCGGTTCACCAACGCGGTAACGCCTCGGCGACACATCGCGACGGGCAAAAATCACGGCTGTTGTGGGAAGAGGGACGCGACAAGATCGCGGCGGCCATCGGAGCGCTTCCATTCGACGTCACCCTGACGGGAAGTGGCACAGAGGCCATCAACCTCGCCATCAAGGGACTGTTTTGGGGACGCAATCAAACATCGGAAGATAACCGCAACGCACCACCACTTCTGCGCCCACGCATCCTGACAACCGAAGCCGAGCACCACGCCACATTGGACGCCGTCCACTGGCTAGTAGAGGCGGAGGGCGCACTCGTTGATTTCGTTCGTGTTGATGAACAGGGAACCGTAGACCTCGCTGACCTTGCCGCGAAGCTCGGTGACGACGTTGCCCTGTTCACCACACTGTGGGTCAACAACGAGGTGGGCACGATTCAACCAGTCGCCGACATGGTGGCGCTCGCCGATTCCGCCGGTGTGCCGGTTCATCTCGACGCTGTTGCGGCTCTTGGGTACACGCCGATTGATTTTGCACACAGCGGATTGGCTGCACTGAGTGTTTCTGCTCACAAGGCGGGTGGACCGGTCGGCGTCGGTGCGCTCGCGGTCTCGCGATCGTGGTCCATTGTTCCGCTCATTCACGGGGGTTCCCAGCAGCGTTTGCGAAGCGGCTCGCTTGACGCCGCGGGCGTCTATGCGGCGGGGGTCGCCGCCGAACTTGCGACCGCCGACCTGGCGTCGAAGGTGGAACGGCTCGCGGCTCTTCGTGACCGGCTGCAGAACGGAATTCTCGAGTCCGTTCCCGGCGCAGTGCTTCGCGGGTCCCACACCAATCGGTCACCGGGAAACGTTCACATCACCGTTCCGGGGCTCGATTCCGTTTCCGCACTATTCCTGTTCGACGAGGCCGGACACGCGGTGAGTGCGGGAAGTGCCTGTCAGGCAGGCGTCCAGTCTCCGTCGCACGTGCTTCGCGCGATGGGTGTCGATGATTCCGAGGGGCCGTTGCGTTTCACCCTTGGCGCGGGAACTACCGAGGACGACATCGACGCGGTCCTCGACATCCTTCCCGCAATCGTCGCCCGCGCCACCCACTGAGCCGCGCAATCTGATCCCCCTCCAGAGGGAAGTCGGCGGCGGGCTCGGTACTTAGACTTATCCCATGAAGATTTTGGCTGCGATGAGCGGGGGCGTCGACTCTGCGGTCGCGACCGCGCGTGCGGTCGAGGCGGGTCACGACGTCACCGGCGTGCACCTCGCGCTGTCGCGCATGCCGGGACTCTTCCGTTCGGGGTCACGCGGTTGTTGCACCGTCGAGGATTCACTCGATGCACGCCGTGCGGCCGGGATGCTCGGCATCCCCTTTTACGTGTGGGACTTCTCGGAGCAATTCACCGAGGCCGTCGTCGACGATTTCATCGCGGAATACGCCGCGGGTCGAACCCCGAACCCGTGCATGCGCTGCAACGAACGCATCAAGTTCGCCGCACTGCTCGACAAAGCGATCGATCTCGGATTTGATGCGGTCGTGACCGGCCACTACGCGAACGTGACGATGGCGGTGGATGGAACCCCCGAACTTCACCGCGCGAGCGCGTGGGCGAAGGACCAGTCGTATGTTCTCGGTGTGTTGACGACCGACCAGTTGCGTCACGCGATGTTCCCGCTAGGGGACACCCCGAGCAAAACGCTCGTGCGCGAAGAGGCGGAACGCCGCGGGCTGTCCGTCGCGAACAAGCCCGACAGCCACGACATTTGTTTCATCCCCGAAGGAGATACACGGGATTGGCTCGCCGAGCGAATACCGATGGAGTCGGGCGACATCGTGGACACCGACGGAAAAGTGTTGGGGCACCACGACGGTGCGCAAGCCTTCACGGTCGGTCAACGCAAGGGGCTCGGGCTCGGAGTTCCGTCCGCGGACGGCCGTCCGCGCTTCGTTCTCGCCGTCAAGCCCGCGACCAACGAGGTTGTTGTCGGGGTAAAGGAAGACCTCGACATTGCTGAAATCGCGGGTGAACGTTTTTCGTGGGCGGGGAATGACCCAATCGCGTCGGGAATCGCCGAGCCGACATCCGACGGGTTCACCGAATTTGCGTGCGAGGTTCAAATTCGCGCACACGCCGACCCGGTGCCCGCGGTCGCGTTCGCTCGTGGCGGCGAGGTCGTGGTCGTTCCCGACGAACCGCTCAACGGGGTGGCGACGGGTCAGACCGCGGTCGTCTATGTCGGAACTCGAGTCCTCGGGCAATTCACAATTGACCGGACTGTGTCGGCGACGGCCGTTCTCCACTAGCCTGATGCAATACCGCAAAAAAGGAACCGCAATGAAGCGCTCGATCTCGATTTTTGTGTCCCTCGCCTTGGGGCTCACGCTCGCGCCCGTTGGGGCGTCCGCGGTGTCTGCCGCAGTGCCAGCAGTCGCGTCTGTCGGGTCCACCGCGTACGGTCCGGCTGCTCTGTTGGCGGGATCAGACGACCGAAGTAAAAAGTGTCGCCAATTCTGTGTTCAATCGACACTTCCCGAAGCCGAGCTTGAAACATTTTTCGTCAACGACAACCGTCATCTACTCACGGTCAACCAAGGATCCATCACGCTCAGGAACTTGGACACACGCAAAATTGTCGATACTGAGTTGGCGCCTGAGGGATTTAGGTTTTTCCGCGCAGCAGGCTCGTCGGATGGGACAGAAATCTATGTTTTGGCGACAGATGATGTCTCGGCTAGCCGTGTGTATCGAGTGGACACCCTTACTCTCGACCTTGACAATGTCACGCCCAGTTCGCCCTCGTACCCGATCGGTGGTTACGAATTCGCTGTTATGCCGGACCATTCTGGCTTTCTCGCAACGGCCGCACATGAAGGGTATTTATATCTTTGTCGCTTTTCGGAAACAGGGGCCGAGCTCGGCTGCAGCGACCATTTTTCCTCATCGGGGCAGTCAACATCCGACATTCACTTTCATTACTCGAATCAATTCGCTTATCTAATCGGCGCTGACGACAAGTTTTTCACGTTCACCCTTTCTGATATGACCTTCACCCAGGACACTATTGCGGCCCTCAACACCGTCAACTTCCAGAATTCCGCGTCTCTTGATTCCGGCTCGATTTATCTTGCCGAAAATTACGGGGAGTCCGACGCGGCAGTGACCAGAGTTTTCGAGGTGTCGACCACGTCTAAGGAAGTCACCAACACACTCGAAATTCCTGGTCGCGTGAACATTTACGACGTGCTCGCTGTCCCATGGGGTTTCTTTGTTCTGGGGCAAACGTATGATTCACGTGGTCGTCCTCAGAAATATGCCAGTGTCTTCGAGGTCGAAATCTACGCGGGATTTGAGGTGAGGAACATCATCACGATTCCCAATGCTCGTGGTGGAGAGGCGTCCGTGACGGCTCTCTCTCGTGACCTGAATACCAACTATGTGCTTGCCTCTGGCGACGGGGTACCGACCTCCGTCATCCCAAACGAGGGCGCATTTATCGACAACACCGCTGACTACCGCTGCGGGATAGGTTGGACGGTCAGGTGGAATTACCAAAACCTCCAGCCGGGAAAACCCGTGAAGGTTTATGACATCTATCTTCGTGGCGCACTTGGCGGCAAGTGGACAAAGACCGCGTCCGTCAATGCGGGTGGCGAGCACGAGTACGAATTGACAGGGGCCTCGGTTGGTCAGCTGCTCAAGGTGCTTCCCCGCAAAGTAAAGGGCTTGTCATATCGTCCGATTTTCTTGGAGACTGGCGCGCCCGGGATGCCCCACCCTCGAACTCGTCAACCGCGCTGTTAGCGGACGGCGACAGAGCGCGCATGGCAGACTTGCCCTGTGCGTGACGTCATCATCCTCGGAAGCACCGGGTCCATCGGGACCCAGGCGCTCGACATCGTTCGCGACAATCCCGACCGCTTTCGTGTCGTCGGTCTGGTTGCGGGGCGTAACCGCGAACTAGCCGAGGCGCAGGCGGCCGAATTTGGTGTGGCGAACGTGGCCTACGGCGCCGAGGACGCGGTCGCCTTGATTGAGGCTACGACCGCCGATGTCGTGCTCAACGGCATCACGGGTGCAGTCGGGCTTGCGCCAACTCTCGCGGCGCTTGCGACGGGTGCGACTCTCGCGCTCGCGAACAAAGAATCGCTCATCATCGGGGGAGCACTCGTCAAGGATCTGGTCAAACCGGGTCAATTGGTCCCGGTCGATTCGGAACACTCGGCTCTCGCCCAAGCACTGATGGCGGGAACACACGCCGAGGTCGCCAAACTAATCGTCACGGCGAGCGGCGGACCCTTCCGCGGTTTCACCCGCGAACAACTCGCCGGCGTAACGCCAGCGCAAGCGGCCAAACACCCAACGTGGAACATGGGTTCAGTCATCACGACCAACTCAGCGACCCTCGTCAACAAGGGGCTCGAGGTCATCGAAGCGTACCTTTTGTTCGACATCCCGTTCGACCGCATCGAGGTGACGGTGCACCCGCAATCCGTCGTCCACTCGCTCGTCGAGTTCGTCGACGGTTCGACGATGGCCCAATGCTCGCCGCCTGACATGCACCTTCCGATAGCGCTCGGCCTCGACTGGCCAAACCGAATTCCGGGGGCAACGACCGCGATCGACTGGACTGGCTCTCACGACTGGACCTTCGAACCCTTAGACGAGGCAGTGTTCCCCGCGGTGCGACTCGCACGCCAGGTCGGCGTCGCCGGCTCGACGTTCCCCGCTGTTTACAACGCCGCTAACGAAGTCGCGGTCGAGGCGTTCAACGCCGGAGCGATCGGCTTCCTCGACATCGTCGACACCATCGAACGCGTTGTGGACGAGCACGACGCGCCCGTGACCCTCGACCTCGAGGGATTACTCGCGGCTGACGCGTGGGCGCGCGAATCGGCTAAGAGTTTCCTGAGCAAACGGTAGAGCCGCTCAACCGCGTCGCGGGTCGCGGGTAACCTTGAGGTCATGGAGTTAGTTCTGTGGATCGCGGGTGTTCTGGTTTTGGCTGTCGGAATCGCCATCTCGATCGGTCTTCACGAACTCGGACACTTCTATCCCGCTCGAAAGTTCGGCGTTTTCGTCGGGTCGTTCATGATTGGTTTCGGTCCGACGGTGTGGTCACGAAAATACGGTGAAACGGAATTCGGCATCAAAGCCATTCCGCTCGGCGGATACGTCGCGCTGTCGGGCATGTACCCCACAACCGCAAACTCGAACAAACCCGGCTTCCGCCTTTTCCGAACTCTCGTCCAGGACGCACGAGACGCCTCGGCCGAGACGATTACCGACGAATCGCGCGCGTTCTACCGTTTGCCAGTTCTCAAGAAAATCATCGTGATGCTCGGTGGTCCGTTCATGAACCTCGTCATCGCCACCGTGTTGTTCCTAGTGTTGTTTTCCGGCATCGGCATTGTCGGCGCAACGACGACAATCGGATCACTGTCGGATTGTGTCCTTCCCGTCACCTCGACGCGAACGGACTGTGCGACGACCGACCCGAAGGCCCCAGCCGCAATCGCGGGCTTCCACGTCGGCGACCGCATCGTGTCAATCAACAGCGAGCCGGTTTCCGACTGGGATTCCGGCACCGCAATCATCCGTAAATCCGCCGGGAGCGAACTCGAGGTTGTCGTCGAGCGAGACGGGCAGCACATCGCACTCGCGGTGACGCCGGTTGCCGCCCTTCGGTATGCGTTCGATGCAGCGGGGAATCCCATTCTTGGTCCCGACGGAAAACCGACAACGGCCACGGTGGGTTTCATCGGTATCGGCCCGACCTCGGCCCGACAACAGCAGTCGCCGGTCGTCGCAATGTCCGCAATGGGCGAAAACATCGCTCAGGTCGGAACGCTCATTCTCGACTTGCCGAACCGTATGACC
>CANGCU010000026.1 GCA_947452355.1 Microbacteriaceae bacterium
GCGGCGATTCGGCGCACATTCCGCTCCACCGAGCGGGTCTCGGCACGGTCACGCAGACTGGGCGCCAAATACACCAACCACAAAATTCCCGCCGCAATGAGCGTCAAGGTCGGTCCGAGGCCACTATCCACGTTCTCTACGGTAAATCGCGGCGGGTCGTTCGGACCCCAAGCATGCGGGTGGTGTGTCGCTACCGTAAGGGTGTGCGGACCGCTTTGCGGTCAGACTGGGGGATATCGGCGAGGCTTTCGTTGGCAGTTCCCCGCGTCAACCGAGCGAGCAACCCCCCAACGGCCTCGTCGATCGTGACGGCGAAACAAAAATGATCGCGCCAATCCCCGTCAATGTGGATATATCGGCGGCGCAAGCCCTCGTACCGCATTCCGAGTTTGCGAACGACGCGCAACGAGGATTCGTTCTCGGGTCTAATACAGATTTCGACGCGGTGAAGGCCGAGACCCGTGAAACACCAATCCGCAATAAGCGCAACAGCCGTTGGCGTGATGCCTCGGCCGGCAACTGCCTGTGAAATCCAATAACCAATCGCGCCAGACGACAAGGATCCGAAGGAGAGTCCGCTCACCGTGACTTGACCGACGACTTCGCCGCGATATTCGATGACGAACGGTGCTGCGCTGTCGTGTCGGGCAAGGCGCAAAACGGAACGAATGACGTCGCTCATGGGTGGCGATTGGGAGTAGCCCGGAATCGTCGCTTCCCAATTGTGAAGCCACGAGCGATTGTCCTTGGTGAGGCGTCCCAGTACCCGCGCGTCACGTGGCCGCACTGAGCGTACGACGATGTCCCCGTGAGTAAGGGTCGGGACGAAAATCACGGCCGGCGGTGAGATTCGACGTCGAGCCAGTTTTCGAGCGCGGGCCCCAGGTCGGGGCGTTGCAACGCAAGGCGAACAATGGCCTTGATGTAGTCGAGTTTGTCGCCGGTGTCATAGCGGCGTCCACGGAAGACGATTCCCAGCACCCCGCCGGCGATGTTTTGCGTTGCCATCTGCCGTAGAGCGTCCGTGAGCTGAATTTCGTTGCCCTTGCCCGGCTCGGTTTCTTCGAGGATGTCGTAGATTTCGGGTCGCAACACATACCGTCCGATAACAGCGAGATTGGATGGCGCGTCTTTGGGGTTGGGCTTTTCCACGAGGTCGACGATGCGAACGAGGTCGCCCTCTCCGATGTCTTCGACGGTGGCGATCCCGTAGTGATCGGTCATGTCGCGCGGGACCTCCATGAGAGCAACGACCGAGGCGTGATGCGCATCGTGCGCGGCGATCATGGGCCCGAGCACGTTGTCTCGTTCATCGATCAGGTCATCACCAAGAAGTACTGCGAACGATTCGTGCCCAACGTGCATGCGCGAACGCAAAACAGCGTGACCAAGCCCGCGGGGTTCGCCCTGGCGGACGTAGTGCATGTCCGCGAGATCGGTCGATTGTTCTACTGAGGCGAGTTTCGAGGAGTCGCCCTTCTTTCGCAACGCACTCTCGAGCTCGGGGACGTTGTCGAAGTGGTTTTCGAGCGCGTTCTTGTTTCGACCGGTAATCATGAGCACGTCATTGAGTCCGTTTCGCGCGGCCTCTTCAACGACGTATTGAATCGCGGGTTTGTCGACGACGGGAAGCATTTCCTTCGGCATCGCCTTGGTGGCGGGAAGGAATCGGGTGCCCAATCCGGCGGCGGGAATGACCGCTTTGGTGATTCGAGTTGACATTGTTAAAGGATAACGTGATGAGCCGTCCTTAGGATGGGCACATGGCGATTGACGATGACAAATCGGAGTTGCGCGCGTTCGTTCGATTGACCCGTTTGGCTCGGACGGATGCGGATCGCGCTGTCGCGGCCGACAGTTTCGACGAATTTCTGACGATCCTCGCTGATCAATTCTCGTGGGCGCGAATCGCGGCATTCATCCCGACACCGAGCGAACCGCCCATCGCCGCCGGGCTCAACAACCTCGTGAGGGCAGGGGTTTCGGTCATCGTTCCCGTATCGACGCGTGACGGACTCCTCGATTGGGTAGACCTCGGCGTGGACACCATTTGGACAACGAAGGAGGACGACCTGAAAATGCCCGTCCCCACGGTCGGTGACCGCGTGACTGCCGGATCTCTTGACGCGGTCTTGGTGCCTGCCGCCGCGGTCGACCGAGACGGTAACCGACTCGGGTGGGGCAAAGGTTTCTACGACCGATTCCTGTCGCAGGTCGAGGGCAATCCCCTCGTCATCGCCGTCGTTTTCGATTCCGATGTGGTCGTCGCTGTACCGACGGAAACCCACGACGCTCCCGTCGGCGCAATTCTGACGGAAACCGAAATCACCTTTACTCAGTAGTGTGGCGGCTTATCGGCCTTGAGCCGGTCGTCATTTTCCGTGGGTGAATGCCGTTCGGGCTCGGGGGTGGGCGTCGGGTCGGTTCCGGCCGGTGCCGGTCGGACTACACGCCGTTTAGGCCGCTTCTTGTCCGTCACGAAGAATCTGCTCAATACGGTCGGCGACCAGGTCGGGGCTGAGGAACAACTGAAGCTCGTGAACCCGCACGTAACGCCATCCGCATCGTTCCAGCATCGCTGGTCGAATTCGCAGTCCCTCGCGAAGCGTCATCGGCATGAGGTTGTCGTCGATATCAATCGCGACACACAGGTCACCGATGCGCGCCGCCAACGGAATTCCGGGCACATCGTCAAGAATCGTGGCTCCACGCGCACTGAGTCGCGAGCCAAGATCGTGGAGTAGAGGGTGCTGATCGGCTTGGGTCGGAACGAAGGCAAGGGTGTCGTCGATGAACCTGCCGAGCGCCGTTGAACCCGCGGACATGCGGTCGTCGCGCAGTTCGACGGTGGACAACGCCGAAATGACGGTGAGGTGTCGGGTCGCTCGTGTGACCGCAACCGCAATGAGTCGCTCGCCATCGGCGGTCGAAAGAGAACCAAGGTCACTGAGGACGCGTCCGTGAGGGCTGCGCCCGAACCCGAGAGCGAAGATGACGCGGTCGCGGGTGACTGCGGACGCCTGTTGAAGGCTCAGGACCACAAACGGTTTCTCATCATGACGAGCGAAGAAGTCCTGCATCGTTCGGTTTGCCGGAAGAGCGCTCTGAATCGCCTCCTGAACCTTCGCCACGGTCACGGTGGAGGCGCTGATCACCATCAGTGATTGATCCGGGTGAAGCGTCGCGTGTTCGACGACGTTCGCCACAATCGCATCAATTTCCGATGGCGTCGCCTCGATCCGGCCAGTTTTCTCGTCCAGCGGTCCCTTGCCGTCAACCGTGATGAACGAGAGTCCCAACTCGCCGAGCGACGTCGATGCGAGGGGCCACGAACGTAATCCACCCGAATACAGTTGCTGGGCGATTTGTGCGGCCAGCCCCGTCCCGAGGGGGCGATATGACATTGTCATCGCGTGGGTGGGAATGATTCGAGCGAGTTCCGAGAGAACGGAACGCGGTCCGAGCTCGGAATCAACCTCCTCGTGCGGGGTGATCGTGAACGGGGTCGGGTGGTCAATAACGGGGTCACCAAACGCAACAATTTGAGTCCCCCGCGAAATTGCGGGTGCCGCTTCCGCAACAGACATCGCACCGGCATCGACCAGAATGACGACGTCGAACCGCTGATCCTTCGCAATCGACCCAATGGCATAGGGCGATACGCACCAGACCGGCGCGAGAATGTCGGTCAGCGTCGGTGCGACGTTCATGAGGTTCGCCGTCGTTGTCGGCCCAACCGTCAGTGCAATCTTGATGGCGGCGGCTTCATCGGGAAGGTCCATCACCGCGATTCGCCACGCCTCGGCCAGTGAATGGGCGAGCTTGTGCGCGTTGCCCGTCATGTGCGCCTGATCGACGAGTCGGAAATCCTGTTCAAGGCGATCGAGCACGGTCGTGTCGGCGCCCAGAAGTTGGCGACGGTCATTGATGATTGCTTCGAGCACTCCACGCCACCACGCCAAGTGAAGTTCGGCGGTGATGATGTCACGAGTGACGATTCGCCCCGCGAAGACATGAAGCAGACCTTCGAGTCCACGGGCCTTCATGGTGTCGACGATGGAACTGCGTTCGTGAATCGTGTCGATGCTGAGCGTGTCACGGGCGAGTTGAGCGACGACCTCGGCAACTGCCGAGCGGGGTTCGATTTCGAGGCGCCTCGCGAGCGGCTCATTGAGTATCGCGATATCCGCGAGTACCTGATCAAGTTGCTCACCGAGACCAACGAAGCCTGCCGGAACGGAGGGACGGTACGCCGCGTTCACGAGCGAGTTCCACTGAGTTCGGGCGGTACTCGCCGCCGTCAACGCGTCGAACATGTCGGGAATGTGTGCACCCGGCCGAACAAATTCCTTGGCGAGTTTCTTTAGCCGCCGGCGCTGCGAGCCCGGTAATGGGTGGTCCTTGGACTTCGGGGCGAACGCCGCGACGAAATCGTCAATCGACCGGTCGAAAATTTCGGGAGTGAATTTATCGAGCGTCGCGCCAATCGCGCGAAGTGTGTCAAGCCGATACCGAAGGTCATCGAGCGACGTGCCGGTACCCAATGGAGTTGGTTCAAGAATTTCGGTGACGAGACTGTCGAGTGTCGCGAGCGATACGGCATCGAGTCGTGTCGCTGCCTGAAAAGCGAGTGAGGCCTGTTCGGCATTCTCGAAATGCGCGGTAGCCCAGGGTGAATTCGCGTTCGCCGACTGGAACTGCCCCAAATCTGCGGCAGCGAGAATGGTGTTGACGACATCGTCCATCGTCGACGTGAGCGCAATGGCGGTATCAACATCGAGTGACACCTCGTTCGTGGCCTCGGTCGTATTGGCGAGTCTGGCCAGTTCGCGAATCGCATCGAGAACGCTGACGCGGAAACGCGGGTCGGGTTGGTTGAGCGCGGTGCGGTAATCCCCGATCACCGTCCGCATCCGCAGAAGCGCCGAATCAACTTCCACCGTGTTGGGGATTGGCGACTTTTCGATTCGACTAATCGAGCGAATAAGGTCGGCCTTGATCGAATTCGGTGATGCACCGAGTCCATCAAGCCCGAGGCTTCGAAAACTTCGGCGAATGTCATCAAGTCGAGCGCGCCGAGGTCCAACGATGAGGACTCGCTTCCCCGAACGAATGAGTTCGGCGGCGGCGTTGACAACTGTTTGAGTCGCACCCGATCCCGATGGTGTTCCGACAACAATCGAATTCCCCGCGACGATGTGAGCGATGATGCGTTCCTGCTCTGCATCCGCATCGAGGAGCAGACTGTCGGTATCAAGGCTTCGGGTGTCGGAATTGCCCGGGTCAACCGCCGCGTGGCTTTCGGTGACGATGCGCTCGGCGTTTGAATTCCCGCCAATCGTGTCCAACAGTGGATGTTCCAGTATTCGGGAAGCGCTCACCATTTCGGATGCCACGTCACTGAGGTTCGCGATCGCGAGGGTAGGAACAACCATCGCGCCATCAATGTGGGCGATGAGTCCGTGGAGTCGATCGAGGGCACCGTTCGGTCGGAACGAACCGTTGTCGTTGGTGAGGGCGACGAACGACCTCTCATCGAGCGCGATCCCGAACTGATACGCGAGTTCCCGCGACAGTGCGGGATTGAGGTGAAGTGCCCCGGTGAGCTGGACCTCGAGATCGTCACCCTTTCGGTGCATCACCACGGGACGAAGCAACATGGGTGCGGTGAAGTGCTCGTCCCGATTCGTCCATGACACAAGGCCCACCGCGAGAAAAACAGAGTCGATTCCGCGAGCAGCCGCGAGTTCAACAGCTTTGTCATTGATTCGCGAGGCCCGATGGCGTGCTCGGTGGAGAGCGACGTCATCCCGAACAAGGTTCCGAAGGAAAGTAGGGTTGCCCGCAAAGAACCGGGCGAGACCGCCGGGGTGACCCGTGCTCAGCTCGATGGCAATGTCCCGCGGGAAATGCAGAAGGGGGTTGGTTTTCCCGAGTTGGGCGAGTTCGTCGCGCCATCGTTCCCACACGGTAGTTGCGACGTTCGTCACTGTCGTGGTCGGATTCCCCGTAGCGAGATTGGACGGGTCATCAAACGCAGACAGCGCGCGGGAAATGTCGCCTGTCCAGTCGCTTTCGTCCGACTCCAACACACGTTTACGCTATCGGGAACCCTGGAAAAACCTGGGAACCACTCCGATGGGCACCTCGTGGGCCATCGGAGTGGTTCCGTGCGGTCAGGAAACGGGTACCAGCATCCGAGCGGGCTCGCTAGTACCAACCTTCGACGTCGCCGTCACGGCCACCGACCACGTGCTCGCTCCGGGTAGGCCGGTGAATACCGCCGTAGTTCCCGTGACAACTTTGGTGATTGTGCTCTTGCCGCGTTTGAGTGTCACCGTGTACTTCGTGATCGGGGAGCCACCGGTGTAGACCGGCGCGTTCCAGGTCACGGTGACTTTTCCATGGGCGGGCGAGATTGCACGCGCATTCGCGACGGCGACGGCGGGTGCTCCCTTGACGTTCAGGGCGACCGCCCCGGTCGAGATCACGCCCCTGCCGTGAAGGACATATCGGCCGGACTTCGACGCACACACCATGAGCGTTGCGGTGCCGTTCGGTTCGATCGGAGCGCTCAGCTTTTTGCCAGCGCACTTCTGCGTTGCACCCGCCGGCGGCTCGATGGAAACCGACGCACCCGAGATGGTTCGTGCGGTCATCCCCCGCGCCGAGTCGGACGAGTTCGCCGTGATGGTGAGCGTGACCAGTGACCCGTTCGCCGTCTCGGAGGTCACGACAGGCGTGTTCAGCCAGGGCATGTCTTCGAGCGTGAATTCGACGTCACGATCCCCCAAAGACTTGTTCGCACGCTGAATGAGGATTCCGTCGTTGTATTCGACCTGCACGATGGAATCGCGATCCGAATATCCGGAGAGGTACACCTCACCGAACTCGTTGGTGACCCCGCTCGTGATTACCGAACCGATGGTGAAGCGCGCGCCCGACACGGTCGCGGAATCGGACAGGTTTGTTGCCGACACGGTTGCGCCGACGACAGGGAGCCCGTTGGGAAGAAGCACGCGCACCACGTGTTGAGACAACGACGGCTCAGCGGGGAGCGTGATCGTTGAGTCGGACGTGAATCCAATCATCGTGGTCGCTTCATAATCGACGAGTGCGCCGCCCGGCAGCTGAATACCTCGAAGCGTGACATCGACCGGCCCGGCCGGAATAGCAGGGAAGGTTGCGCGTCCGTCAACCGTCAGTCCGTAATCCAGAGCCGATTGGAACGAACCGTCCGACTTTCTCCACGTGATTTGACCGCCGTACGCAGACTGCCCCCACGAGTCGACGACTTTGATCGTGTGGGAAGCCAGTCCGGAAACGAATGCGGTCGTGATTGGTGAAACGACACCTGATCCCGCCGCGTTCAGAGCAGCGATGCGCACGTCAACCGCCGACCCCGGCATCATGCCCATGAACGTTTTGGACCGAGCCGAGTTGGGTAATTCAACCGATTGCCAGTTCGAACGATCGGTCGACCATTCGACACGATAACCGGTGACGGGTTCGTTGCGGTCTGCTGCCGCTTGCCACCCGACAGTAACCGACGACGCAGTCGATTCTGTGACGGTCGGGGCCGGCATTCGCGATGGCGGCATCGTGGTCGACACCGACACCACGTCTGATTCTGTTCCAGAACCAGCAGCGTTGACCGCCGCGACGGTGACATCGAGGACCGTGTTTTTCGGCAAGGTCGGGCTCGTCCATTCACGAACGGTCGACGTCAATTGAGCGGTTGACCAGGACGTCGCGTTCTGAAGACGCCACGAAACGACATAACCCGTGACGGGCGCTACTGACGCAACCGGTGACCACTCGATGGTGACGGAGGTTGCTCGGGCATCAGTTTGCGTGACCGACGAAACCTTGCCAGGCGCGTCCATCCCGTGGGCTCGAAATGCCCCGACGGATGACACCTCAACCGGCATGTAGAACGGCCCTTGGCGTCCGTTCACGACTTGCGCTGAATAATTACCCCAGCAGTAGAGCGTCGAGGAAACTCCCGTTGCACACGTTGCCCCAAAATAGCCCATCCCTTGTGGCCGGACAATCGAAACGGCCGGCTCGGGCAACCGCACGGTCGCCGTTCCGCTCGTGCGGGTTCCATCACCAAGGTTTCCTTGTGTGTTGTCCCCCCAGCAGGTCACGGCGCCCGAGGACAGTAAGGCGCACTTGTTAGCATTCCCCACGACCACCGACTGCGCATCGGTGACTTCTTCGCTGACGGTGTATCCACTCGTATCGAATGGCCAAAAACAAATCACCGATTTGTCCACGGCCACACCGCAGGACCTGCCGCTGTACCCGTCTCCGAGTGTTCGGATGGCCGGCATGTCGAGATGGTCGATCCACCGGTATTCGCCGCCGTACGGCTTAATGCACGACACAGAATTGTCGGTGTGGAGCGCACAGAAATCGGAGAACTCGGTCACGTTCCGTTGAACAATCGTCGGCACCAAGATGGGCTTCGCATACGTGTCATAGTTCCACCGTCCCCAACACCACAGGTCGTGACTCGAGGTCAATGCACAGTTTGTCTCGCCGATGGACGCGACAGAGATCACGTTGTCGGGTAACTCTGGGACAACGAAAGAGCCGGACCGCCCACCAACGAAACCTCGGCCGAGTTCACCGAATAGATTTCGGTCACTGCTGCACACGACGCCGAGTGACACGGACAACACACACGAACTGCTGAGACTGACGAGGTCGTTGATGCGACGATCGGGTACAAGTCCCTCGTAGTCACTGACCCACCATGACTTTCGATTGACACCCCAGTCGACACACCACATTTGAGATATCGAATCTTTTCCACAAATGTTTGACTGCTCCGGTTGAAAGTGTGTCAACCCACCCATGACTGTTTTCGGTCCGACACCGGCGAGATTCACCGCGGCGACCCGAAATTCGTATTCACGACCCGTGACAAGTCCAGTCACTGTCGCTGCCGTTGAGACGGCAACGCCGTCCTCGAACACGGACCACTCGCCGCCTGGTTGGCGATATTCGATTCGGTAGTCCGTGACCGCCGAGGCGCCGGGCGTGAACGGCGCTTCCCAGGACAGAGAGACGGTTCGGGGGCCGTTTCCGTCGTACTGGATTGAGGGGATCGGGCCGGGTGCGCCATCGGGAACGGCGGCGGCCGCGGGGGTTCCACCGAGAGTGGTGGGGGCGACGAGTAGCGCGGCAACGAGAAAACCGACGGTACGCGCGATCCATTGCTGAGGAATTGTCTGCATGGGCTCACGGTAGAACCGACCCCAGACACGTTATTAAGGAGTGCCCTTGGAGCGAACAAGTCCAGCGGACTTGTTCGTCATACTCGACGGGCAGTGAAACCTTGGTTTTACGAAGTGCCCTTGGAGGGACTCGAACCCCCAACCCTTTCCTTAGGACGGAACTGCTCTTCCATTGAGCTACAAAGGCGATGCCCCTATTACACCACGTTGTTTTTTAGGCGGCGAGGTATTCGTTCCAGGCCGGTACGTCTCGATCGATGCCGCGGACTAGCCACGCGGTTCCGTGGGGCTGGCGCGGCTGGACGCTGAGAGACCATCCCAACTCGCGCAGCGTGTGGTCGGCCTTCTGGTTGTTGCACCGCACACAACAGGCGACGAGGTTTTCCCAACTGTCGCTTCCGCCTCGAGATTTGGGTTGGACGTGGTCGATCGTGTTGGCGGCTTTTCCGCAATACGCACAACGGTGATTGTCGCGACGTAGCACCCCGCGTCGGGTGAGCGGGACCCCACTCGTCATCGGAACACGGACATACCGACTGAGGATGATGACACTCGGCCGATCCCACAGTCCCGAAATTCCGAACACAGGATGGTCCGCTTCGTGAGCGAGGATGTTCGCTTTTCCGGTCATGACGAGCACGAGTGCTCGTCGATACGAGACGACAGCGAGCGGCTCATAGCCGGCGTTGAGGACGAGTGTTCTCATGGTGTTCCTTTCGTTCCCACATGGAGTGTGGGGGTTCGGGTGTTGGCCATCGTCGCTCTCATCCTCAAACAAAAAAGGCACCGTCTTTACAGACGATGCCTTCCGTTATCGCAACCGAATTGTTGCGTCACGGCGCTCGGACTTATCGGATGTTCCCAGTCGAATCCTCGGGTTGAGGCTCTGTGGGCACCCGCCAAACCGCTGAGGATTCGAGTTGTGCTGGTCACGTCAACAGACTACGCCCGCGTTGTGTTTCGGGCGGTATTGGCGCGTTATCGAATTCCGAGACGAACGATGTAGTAGTTCGACGTGTAGATGGGCCGGATGCTGACGACTCCACCCGCCTCGGGGGCATCGAGCATCCTGCCGTGACCGGCGTAAAAACCGATGTGCCCGGGAATCACGACGAGGTCACCCGGACGGGCGTCTGATTCGTGGATGGGTCGTCCCATCGCGGCCTGTGCGGCAGCACTGTGTGGAAGGTCCACCCCAAATTGTGAATAGACAAACGCGGTCAAACCTGAACAGTCGAACCCGGCGGGTGATTCGCCTCCGAAACGGTAGGGAACACGCAGGTACTTCTGTGCGACCTCGAATACTTTGGAAAGGCTGAAATCGGGGTACGGCGGGTTCTTGAGGTACTCCGCGGCCGAAGGCCCGTGGTATTCGGGGTAATCAATTTGGCCAATTGCGGCAAGGCGATGAATCGCCGCCAAGCTGGTGGCGTGATACGACGACAGATCAACGGCGAGCGCCGAATCACTGTTGACGACGACGTCCTGGGTGTCTTCTGTCGCATTGACGATTTCCGGGTTGAACGCGTAGGCGGGGAGCGCGATGGTGCCAACGAGTGCAGAAATCAAGCCGAAGACGGAAACACGACGCGCGTTCTCGCTGACGAGCGCACGACCAAAACGACGAGCCGTGGGCTTTATTCCGCGAACAATTCGAGCGATGAATCGAACTCCATCACCAATCGCGAGTGCTGTGGTGTGTCCAATTCGAAAGAAAGCGTTGTCCAAGAGTTTTCCCCTGAGCCCGAGGCGCTTTACCTCCCCGTCATGAATTTCGTTGAGACTCACAAAGACGGGGCGTTCGGGCCTCGTGAGCCTGTTCCGTGTGCGCGGTGGCGCGTGTGGAACCCTCTCATCGTACCAAGCGTGTTCTGAGCTCCCTAAACAGACGCGCTCGGCGTGGCACAACTAGAGAATTTAGGGTTGTGTGGATTGTTTAGACTTGGGCTCATGACCGACTTTCGACTTGCCCCCGAGCTTCAGCCACTCGATGGTCGATTCGGATGCGGTCCGTCTAAGATTCGGCAGGAACAACTCGATCACCTGATTGCCCATGCCCACCTGCTGGGAACCTCCCATCGCCAAAAACCGGTGCGCGAACTTGTCGCCCGC
>CANGCU010000027.1 GCA_947452355.1 Microbacteriaceae bacterium
CGAGTGGCCATCGTTCGCCGATGCGGCTCGCCGAGGTGCTCGAGGTGACTCACTGAAGGGGCTTCGCATTGGCGTCGTCAAGGAACTCGACCAGCCCGGTTTCCAACCCGGGGTCACCGCGCGTTTTCATGAGACACTCACGATGCTCGCGGCCGAGGGCGCCCAAATCGTCGATGTCAGCGCACCGAACTTCGAATTCGCCGTCGCAGCGTACTACCTGATTCTCACCGCCGAGGCATCAAGCAACCTCGCCAAATTTGACTCTGTTCGATTCGGGCTTCGCGTCATACCGGACGGGACTCCCACCGTCGAGGACGTGATGTCGGCAACCCGCGAGGTCGGTTTTGGTGCCGAAGCAAAGCGCCGGATCATCCTCGGAACGTATGCGCTGTCCGCCGGTTATTACGATGCGTATTACGGATCCGCGCAAAAGGTACGCACGCTGATCCAACGTGATTTCGCCGCCGCATTCGCCCAAGTAGATGTCTTGGTTTCGCCCACCGCGCCGACGACAGCGTGGAAGGTCGGAGAGAACCTCGACGATCCGCTCGCGATGTGGCTTAGTGACATCACGACGATTCCCGTGAACATGGCCGGAATCCCCGGAATCTCGATTCCGATCGGTCTCGCTGACGAGGACAATCTTCCCGTCGGTTTGCAAATCATGGCCCCCGCGCGCGAGGACGCACGTCTGTATGAGGTGGGTGCCGCAATCGAGTCGCTGCTGGACGCGAAGCGTGGATCGACGTTCTCGGTATTGACGCCGGCTTATCAGGGAGGGGCGAACTAATGGCAAAAGACGCTCTCATGGATTTCGATACCGCGCTCGAAAAGTACGAGCCCGTCATCGGACTTGAGGTTCACGTTGAACTCTCGACGAAAACAAAGATGTTCTCGAGTGCCGCGAACATTTTCGGCGCCGACCCCAACACCGCGGTCACGCCGGTGTGTCTCGGATTGCCCGGAAGCTTGCCGGTCGTCAACAAAGAGGCCGTTCGGTATTCCATCTCGCTCGGACTCGCGCTGGGCTGCCAGATTGCGGAAACCTGCCGCTTTGCTCGCAAGAATTATTTTTATCCCGACCTTGCCAAGAATTACCAGATCTCACAGTACGACGAGCCCATCGCGTTCGAGGGTTCGCTCGAAGTCGAGCTCGACAACGGTGACATCATGACAATTCCGATTGAGCGAGCGCACATGGAGGAAGACGCGGGAAAGCTCACGCACGTTGGTGGGGCGACGGGTCGAATTCAGGGAGCGGAATATTCGCTCGTCGATTACAACCGCGCCGGCGTGCCGCTCGTCGAGATTGTGACGAAGCCAATCTACGGAACCGAGGGTCGTGCGGGAGAGGTCGCGCGAGCGTATGTCTCGACAATCCGTGACATCGTTCGTGGTCTGGGAATCTCAGAGGCGAAAATGGAGCGCGGAAACCTTCGCTGCGATGCCAACGTTTCGCTGCGTCCGCGCGGCGACGAGAAACTCGGAACACGCACGGAAACCAAGAACGTGAATTCGCTGCGGTCAATCGAGCGCGCAATTCGATATGAAATCCAGCGCCAAGCCACGCTTTTGGATAAGGGAACAGCAATCATTCAAGAGACGCGCCACTGGCACGAGGATACGGGTACGACTTCGCCCGGTCGTCCCAAGAGTGATGCGGATGACTATCGGTATTTCCCCGAGCCAGACCTTCTTCCGATTCGCCCGTCGCGCGAACTCGTCGAAGAACTGCGCGCTGCGCTTCCCGAGCCGCCGGCCGCCGAACGTCGTCGACTGAAAGCCGAGTGGGGTTTCAGCGACATTGACTTCCAGTCGATTGTCAACGCGGGATTGTTGGTTGAGGTTCGCGAAACTGTCGACGCCGGCGCAAATCCGCAATCCGCCCGAAAGTGGTGGATGGGTGAACTCAGCCGGACCGCTAACGAGATGAATGTCGAGCCGGCAACCCTCGTGACGCCCACTCAGGTCGCTGAACTTCAAGCGGCAGTGGACGCGGGAACGATTAACGACAAGCTTGCTCGCGAGGCACTCGCCGGTCTCATCGCTCACGAGGGAACGGTTGCCGAGATTATTGCTACGCGCGGTTTGACCGTTGTGTCCGACGATGGTGCGCTGATCGCTGCAATCGATGCGGCACTGGCTGGTCAACCCGACATCCTCGACAAGATTGCGTCCGGAAAACTCGAAGCTGCCGGTGCGATTATTGGCGCGGTCATGAAGGCAATGGGTGGCAAGGCCGACGCGGCGCGAGTGCGCGAGCTCGTCATCGAACGTGCAACGGCGTAGAGGGATTACACTGGACGCATTATGAAGATTTTGTTGACCATCGTGACCGCACTCATTTTTCTCGGTTCATTCCCTGTCATGGCCTATGCGTTTCAAGTACCCGGCTTTGAAGGGCTGATTTTCGCCGGTGGCATTCTGATGTCTGCCTTCGCGTGGATGATCCCGTTGTACATCATCCCGCGACTCTCCAAATAACTCGTTAACGAATTACGGCGCTTCTCTTTCGAGAAGCGCCGTAATTGTAAGTCGAGACTTAGAGGGGGCGAATGTGTGCCGCCTGGGGACCTTTGTCACCCTGTGCTACCTCAAATTCGACCTTCTGGTTCTCAGCGAGACTCTTGAAACCATCGGTCTCGATCGAGCTGAAGTGTGCGAAGAGGTCGGGACCGCCCTCATCGGGGGTAATGAATCCATAACCCTTTTCGTTGTTAAACCATTTCACGACGCCAGTGGCCATGATGCTGCGCTCCTTGCTGTTTGATGGGTCGTACTTCGCCCACCAAGGTCACCATCCCTGTGTCCCAGAACTGCCTGAGAGTGATGTCTGACTAATTCGACACTAGCGCAGATTTATTGAATTGCAGACAAAAATACATAACATATTTCCCACGTCATCGAAAAATAATTGCGACGACGCTGAGTTGCGACCAGTATTCGAAACATTACCTGTCGATAGAATGGTCGAACGACCGTTCGCGAAAGGACATCGTGAAAAGCGTTTCCATTGTCATCCCGGCGTATAACGAGGAAGACACAATTCTTCCGTGTCTCGAGGCGTGCATCGCCCAGACCGTCGCCGCCCACGAAATCATTGTTGTCAACAACAAATCAACAGATAAGACCGTTGACATTGTTCGCGAGATTCAGTCGCTATATCCCGAGGCCCCGATCCGACTTATTGAGCAGGCAGACTCCCAAGGGATCACGCCCACTCGAAACAAAGGTTTTGACGCGGCTACCGGTGACATCATCGGCCGAATTGATTCGGATTCGATTGTCGAGCCGACCTGGGTCGAAGAAACCGCCAAGGCGTTTGATGACCCCACGGTCGATGCGGTCACTGGCCCAGTGATCTATTACGACATGCCCTTTCGTCGATTTGGGAAAATTGCCGACGACACACTGCGCAAAGCGATGTTCAAGTTGGCGAGGGACTACAAATTCTTGTTCGGCTCGAACATGGCGCTCTCGCGGAGTGCGTGGCTCGCGGTGCGCGAAGAGACCTGCGCCGACGAAGAAGATCTGATGCACGAAGATCTTGACCTTGCTGTCCACGTCAAGGACGCCGGACTTAACATCGTGTATTGCTCGACAATGATTGCGGGAATGTCCGGTCGGCGCATGGACGACAGCCCTTCCGACATCGTTTCGTACCTCGGCCGCTACGACCGAACGTACAACCACCACGGGATTCCCGACCGCTTGCTTCGTGTCCCCGCCGCCGTTTTTCTGGCGCTCTATCCCGTTGCGAAGACGATGCACTGGGGCAAACGAATCAGTAAGGCGATCCGCAGTTCGTAGCGCGTTCCTACTTTTTTGCGGATGTAGCCCGAGAAGGGCTTTTCTTCGCGGGTGGGACAATCGCATCGCGCAAGTCGACGGGCGGCGTCACGCGGTGACGACGACGCTCGGCTCGGCGCTTCGCGATGATGTTGAGTGATTCGACGACAACGGCGAACGCCATCGGGCCGTAGATGAACGCCTTGTCAATCTCGCTGCCGAATCCCTCTGCGACGAGTGATGCACCGATGAGGACGAGGAAAGACAGTGCAAGCATTTTGATTGTCGGGTGCTTCGCGACAAAATCGCCGACCCAGTTCGCGGCGAACAACATGGCGATCGACGACAGCACGACGGCGATGATCATGATGGCGAGGCTGTATTTCATGCCGACAGTCATTCCGACCGCCGTAATGATTCCGTCAATCGAGAAGACGACGTCGAGGATGAGGATCTGACCGATGATTGCGGCGAAGGCCTTTGCGCCCGTGCGCGTGGGGTTGGCCTTGCCCTCGTCGCCCTCGAGATTCTCGTGAATCTCGGTGACGGATTTGTATACGAGGAAAATACCGCCGGCAATCAGAATGAGGTCGCGGCCCGAGAAGTGGAAAGCGCCGACAGACACGAGAGCGTCGTTTAGTTGGATGATCCAATAAGCGCCGAAGAGCATGATGACCCTCGTGAACATTGCCGCACTCAATCCAACGAACTGCGCGCGCTTGCGCATCGCGGTCGGCAGGTTCGATGCGAGGATCGTGATGAATATGATGTTGTCGATTCCCAGGACGACCTCGAGGATGGTTAGCGTTGAAAGCGAGAGCCACATTGCGGGATCGGTGAGGAATTCGAGCATGAGTTCATCCTAAAACAAGGCGCTAGACTGAACCGAACCACGGGAGCTCGCAAGGGCTGAGAGGAAGCATTTGCTTCGACCGTCGAACCATCCGGGTAATGCCGGCGTGGGATGGCAGTTTCGTCCCGTGCACCTGACAGAAAGTGCACCTCAGTGAAGACAACGTTTAGCGACTGGAGAACGGTCGACCTCATCGTCGCCGCAGTTCTCGCCGTTGCATCGGGCGTGATCTTCGTCGCCTGGAATTCCGCCTACGGACCGCTGTCCGCAGCACTCGTCGCCGCGACCCCTGGGTTCGTCGCCATTCTTGATGGAGTGTGGTTGATGGGCGGGATCCTCGTCGCGCTTGTCATTCGCCGCCCGGGCGCTGCGGTGTTCGGTGAAGTAGTCGCTGCGTCGGTATCGGGAATCATCGGTAATCAGTGGGGTTTCACGGTGCTCATCCTCGGGCTCGCCCAGGGACTCGCGATCGAGTTGGGATTCGCACTCGTACGCCGTTTCAAATCCGAAATAGTGAGCGTCACCGTGGCTGGTGCGCTCGGCGGATTCGTTCAGGGTGTTCTGGAATTTGTCTTTTGGTATCCGGGAACGGGCGCTGGATTCGCATTCGTTTATATTTCGTCAGCGACGGTATCGGGCGTTCTGCTCGGCGCTGTTCTTTCCGTGATCCTTGTCCGCGCTCTTGCCAAGACAGGCATTCTCGCCACCTTCGGTCGTTAACATGTCGCGCCGGCTCGTCTCGTTCAAATCCTGGTCAATGTCGTTCAACGGCACAGATTTCGAGACATTGCGTGACATCACCCTCCGGATTGCGCCGGGCGAGCGGGTGCTCGTCACTGGACCCAGCGGCGGCGGAAAGTCCACGCTTGTGCGTGCCATCGCGGGACTCATCGACCCGTCCACCGTGTCGGAGTGGGGCGAGCGAACGAATCGAGCGAAATCCGTTGCCTATGTCGGGCAAGAACCGGACGAACAGATCCTTTTCCCCACAATCCGCGAAGAAGTCGCCTTTGTCGCCGAGACCGCGGTGTCGGATTCGGGCGAGGTAGAAGATCGTATTCACGAGGCACTTCATTCCGCCGGGGTCACGAACCCAATCGACGGTTTGATGGGTCGATTGTCTGGAGGCGAAAAGCAGCGGGTCGCGATTGCGACCGCCATGGCGGCAAAACCCGACTTGCTCGTCCTGGACGAACCAACGGCTAGCCTCGACGGAATTTCGATGGAGACGGTGCGGGACGCGGTCCATCGGGTAATCGATGACTCGACGTCGGCTCTCGTCATCGTCGAACACCGAATCAAGTTGTGGCGAAACCTTGTCGATCGAATCGTCGTTGTGGCCGATGGACGAATCGCAATAGACGGGCCATTGGACGAGGTTCTGGCGACGCAACGAAGTGCGCTCGTCGCGTTGGGGGTGTGGGTTCCGGGGCACACGCGTGCGAAACGACCAAACCCCCGCCAACGAGGTGCGCAAACCGTTTTGCAAACGCGCAAGCTGGTGATGTCCCGGGCACCGGAGGCTCCCATCTTTCGGCTTTCCGCTCTCAACCTTCGGGAAGGCGAAGCCGTTGCCATCACGGGCCCGAACGGTTCGGGAAAGACGACCGCACTTCGAGTGCTGGGTGGGCTGATTCCGCCGCTGAGCGGAACCGTCGAATATCGAGACAACGACGTCGAGCCCCATCGAATTCCCGCTCGAGCCCTCGCGAAATTCGCGTCCTCCGTTGTGCAAAATCCCGCCTATGGATTCGGAAGCGGAACCGTCGCGGACGAGGCTCCCGCACACGAACGTGCAGCGGTGGGGCTTCGGGGAATGGACCGACGTCACCCGCAGAGTCTCAGTGGAGGTGAGCGTCGTCGACTCGCTCTCGCCACCGCGATTTCACGGGAACCCTCGATTCTTTTTCTCGATGAGCCGACTTTCGGCCAGGATGCTCATTCGTGGCACGATCTTCTCGACCGTTTGCGCGATTACCTTGACGCCGGTGGGGCGATCGTTTTCGCATCTCACGATCAGCTTCTGGTTCGGTCACTCGCGCACCGAATCATTCACCTCGGAGACAACTCGTGAACCCAGTCCGGCCGCACTCCGTCGCGCTTATCGTCGCCAGTGCCGTACCAGCGCTCATCGTCGTGTGGAGTGTGGACCCGTGGACGCCAATCATCATGGGTTTGCCGCTCATCGCATTCATCACGGCGATGACGTCCGGAGTGGTTAAACGCCCGTCGTCGGCCGCTCTCACGGCACTCGGAATCGCCGTGGCAACCGCCGGTGTTGCTTCCCTTCTCTATGCCACACCGCGAGGAGCAATCTACCTCGACTGGGGGCTAATCCATGTCAGTCAAGGGTCGCTCGAGGTGGCCCTTGCGGCGATGCTGCGAATCATCGTGATTGCGCTTCCGGCAATGTTGGTTGGAAGTGCCGTTTCGGCACACGAATTCCTCGCGACCTGTGCCGTGAGGCGATTACTTCCCGACCGCGTCGCGCTGGCGACACTTATCGCTCTTCGGCTCGTTCCCGTTATCGCGTCGGACCTCGACGAGACTCGGCAAGCTCGTCGTGCCAACGGGCGCACGTCACCGCCGTTTGCTGTTGCCTTGACCGCACTCGTCATTTCAATTCGCCGTGCGGTCCGGATGAGCGACGTTGCCGAAATCCGCGGTTTCTCGCGTACCAATCGAACCTGGAGCGTGTATCGCCGGTTGCGATTTGCGGATTGGGCGTTGATGATTGGTTCATTCGCCATCGGTGTCGCGGCGATGATGGTGGTCATCTCTATCGGAGCCTGGAATAGTGCCATCCGCTAAACCGTACGTTGTCCTAATCGATGGCAAGAGCGGTGTGGGAAAGTCGAGTCTTGCGAATGTCATCGCGGCGCACCTTGGTGCAACCGTCGTCCACCTCGACGACGTGTATTCAGGCTGGGACGGGCTCGAGTCGGGTCGCGACTCTGTTATCGAATCAGTGCTTGAACCCATTTCCGCTGGGTTGCCCGGCCGAATTCAAACCTGGGACTGGCATCGAAACATCGCGGGCGAGGTCGTCGCGGTAAACCGCGCTGACTCAATCGTGATCGAGGGATGCGGAATCAGCACGCCGCGATCACGGTCACTCGCGTCGACCGTGATCTGGCTCGAATGCTCGGAACCAGAGCGGCAGCGGCGCCTATTCGGTCGTGACGGTGATGCGTTCTCTGACTACCTCGAGGCGTGGGACCGCCAGGTGGACTCACACATCGCACGCAACGACCCGGTTGCAACCGCGACGGTAATCGTCCGAACTTAATGCGAGGGAAATCTGTGGGTGGCTAACGGGGCTCGAACCCGCGACCTTCAGGACCACAACCAGACGCTCTACCAACTGAGCTATAGCCACCATGTGCGCCAAGGCGCAACCGTTCTATATTACGACAGGAACGGTGCCCACTTCTCCGTTGCCGATAGGCGGGCTGCCTCAAGTTCGGCTGGCGTAATTTCCGCCATACCAAATACAAGTTTTCGGTAATACTCGAGTTCTCGAATCGATTCGATGGCGTCGGCGAGAGCGCGGTGGTTTCCTATTTTCGGAGGCATTGCGCCGACAACATAGGGAAACCAGCGGAACATGATTTCTTTTATGGTCGACGTATCGACATTTCGGTAGTGAACCCAGTCCTCGACAGAGGGCATGTACTTCGCGAGGAAGCGCCGGTCCATGTGAATAGTGTTGCCGCCCATTTGCGCCGTTTGACGGTGGGGGACGTGCTTCTGAATGTAAGCCAGGATTTGTCGTTCGGCCTCGGCGACGGGAACGCCGTTCTTAACGAGGGGGAGTAGTCCGCTTTTTTCGTGCATATTACGAACAAAGTCGTTCATATTCGCCATTGCCGCATCCGTCGGCTTGATAACCAGTTGAATGCCGTTGTCGACCGGATTGAGTAAACCGTCCGTCACGATCACACCGATTTCGACGATCTCATCATCGCGCTTGCCCGCCTCGACCGTGTTGATATTGAGTCCGGTCATTTCGAGGTCCAACCACACAATGAAGCGACTTGCGTCCGTCAACTCGTTACCTGCCATTTGTTCAGCCTACCGAAGACCTCCCTGACCTAACCGGTTGACGGCTATCGCATCTGCTGCGTCGACGCGGCGAACAAGCAGACGGAGGTACCCGTCTAGGTCAGTTCGAATTGGCCGCCATCGATTTGCCCCTGCTGGCGATAGAGGTCGAGTTTCGCGCGCGTGTCCTGAATGTCGAGGTTCCGCATCGTGAGTTGGCCGATTCGATCCGTTGGGCCGAAGGCGGCATCCTCGGTGCGTTCCATCGACAGTTTTTCGGGGTGATAGCTGAACCCCTCGCCCACGGTGTCGACAATGGTGTAATCGTCTCCGCGCCGAAGCCGCAGCGTGACGGACCCGTTGACCGCGGACGCAACCCACTTGGTGAGCGATTCGCGCAACATGAGCGTTTGCGGGTCGAGCCACCGTCCTTCGTACAACAGGCGACCCATACGGCGGCCCTCGGCCGCGTATGCAGCCATGGTGTCCTCGTTGTGAATCGCCGAGAGAAGTCGTTCGTAGGCGATATGCAGCAGGGCCATCCCCGGCGCTTCGTAAATTCCGCGGCTCTTGGCCTCGATGATTCGGTTTTCGATTTGGTCGGACATTCCCAGCCCGTGGCGACCGCCGATGTCGTTTGCGGTCAAGATGACTCCGACCGCGTCGTTTGAAAAATCCTTGCCGTTGATGGCGACCGGGCGACCCTGGCGGAATGTGATGGTGACGTCTTCGGTTTCGATGGTGACGGAGGGGTCCCAGAATCGGACACCCATGATGGGCTCAACGATTTCGTACGAGGTGTCGAGTTGCTCGAGTGACTTCGCTTCGTGAGTTGCGCCGAGCATGTTCGCGTCGGTCGAATAGGCCTTTTCTTGTGAGGCCCGGTACGGAAGGTCGCGGGCAGTCAACCATTCGGACATTTCGGTTCGCCCACCGAGCTCGCTGACGAAGTCCGCGTCCAGCCACGGCTTGTAGATTCGCAAGTTCGGGTTCGCGAGAAGTCCGTAACGATAGAACCTTTCGATGTCGTTTCCCTTGTAGGTGCTTCCGTCACCCCAAATCTCGACGCCGTCAGAGTGCATCGCTCGAACGAGCAGGGTTCCCGTGACAACGCGACCGAGGGGAGTGGTGTTGAAATAGGTCTTCCCGCCTGTGCGAATGTGGAAAGCGCCACACGCAATCGCCGCGAGGCCTTCTTCGGCCAGCGACTGGCGGCAATCGACCAACCGTCCCGCTTCGGCCCCATAAACCAACGCGCGTTCGGGGATGGAGTCGATGTCGTCTTCGTCGTATTGTCCGAGGTTCGCGGTGTATGCGAAAGGAACCGCTCCCTTTTCGCGCATCCACGCGACCGCGACAGACGTGTCAAGACCACCCGAAAAGGCGATGCCGACCTTGTCGCCGACGGGAAGGGACGCGAGAACCGTTGTCATGTCTCCAGCCTAGACAATCACGCGCTACCATCCTTGCCTCGACTCTCTAGGGTGATGAAATCGCGCATGTGTTATCGTCGTGCAATGTTCGTAAGGAATGCCCTCGCATTGTTGGCCGCTACCGTGATTGCTCTCGGAGTTCCTGGGTGTGCGTCACCCGATCCGCAAAATGACGAAGCTCTGCGCCTTATTCAGGAATTTGCCGCTCGGGATTCTAAAGTGACGGGGATCACCGGCGCCCCAGAGTGCCAAAATCCTCGCGACATGATCCTCACCGACGAGGGGTACCCCACTATTTTCAAATCGATTTGCCGCGTTCATTATGTAAAAGACGGCAAAGCTCGTTTCAAAGACATGAAGTGCAATGGAGATTTTGATAAAGATCCGATGTTGACGTATTGCTACGTCTGGGTTCCCTACACCGGAACAAATTCCTTTAGCAGTCCGTAATTGGGACTGGCCGTGGCCAGGTCCGATTGATTTCCTTGACATAACTCTCAAATTTTTAGATAATGAATTCAAAATCGCCGTTTGTAATAAAAGCACCGCTTTGTTTACTACGGTGAGAGTCCGATTCAGGCCTCACTCAAGGAGGAGTACGACCATGGCAGATCCCAAAGTATTTTTACTCGATCACGGCAGCCTCGTCATCGACCGTTCGCAGGTGCTCTGGCACTTCGATGTCGGAACCCCGGTGCGTTTCCCCGTATACAGTGTTCTAGTCCAACACCCTGACGCTCTCGTCTTGTACGACTCTGGTTTCGATATGGAGCACGTGCAAAAAGTTCTCCCGTTTGAACTTCCCGAACAGACGAAAGAACAGTCTCTCGAGGGTCAGCTTAAACTGGCGGGTTTCAAGCCGACCGACGTCGACCTTATGATCAACTCACACTTCCACTTTGACCACGTCGGCGGGAACAAGATTCTTACCGCCGCGACGACCGTAGTTCATAAAGCCGAAGTTGCCCACTTGCGGGCGCCGGAACCATTTGAGCGACTTGGATATTCGGACAAATCATTCGACTCGACGGCGAACTACAAGCTCATCTCTGGTGACGATTACCAGATCCTCCCGGGAATTCGTCTCTTTGAAACCCCAGGGCACACTGCGGGACACTA
>CANGCU010000028.1 GCA_947452355.1 Microbacteriaceae bacterium
CGTGAGCAACCCAGAGAACCTCACGCGGGGGGCTTATCTTGCGCTCGGCCCGCTCGTCGTGGCGTATTTGCTGTTTGGCTATGCGCTGACGAGAGCGAGCGCTTCTCTCGTCACACTCGTCACACTGCTCGAGCCCGTTTTTGCGACGATTCTTGCGGTCATTGTGCTGGGCGAGGCGCTTCCACCGGTTGGATGGATCGGGGTCGGACTGTTGGTGACCGGTGTGGCCTTCGCAACGCTGCGCCGTCGACCGTCCGATGTACCTCAATTCGACACCATCACGCGTTAAGGTATAACCATGGCTTCGGACAAGGACAACGGGAAGAACGCCTTCGGTCGACCGCGTAGGTCGTCGTTTGTCGCCCCGGCTGACGGCAATGCCGATTTTGTGCCGGTTCTACCTCCTGTCGGGAGCACGCCGATCCCGGCTGCCGCTGATGTGAACTATTTTCCGACGGTAGCGACCGGCCAACCAAGTCTTCGTGAACCGGAACCGCCGCAGCAATTGGTGGTCCCGACCCGCAAGTCGATGTCGGAAGAGGAAATCGCGACGGCATTTGTCGACGCCTCAGACATGACGAGCGCGGATCAGATTGCCATGCTCGACGCGCAAGTGACGCTTCGCCAGGATGATTTACGCACGGCCAAGGAATTCGTCGACTTTTTGCGAACAGCGAATCCGGCGGAGGCTCGTCCGCTGCTCGACGAACTCAAAGTTCGTTTTGCCGATGTCGACCCGAAAATCGCCGAATTGTCGCTCGATGGTTCATCGCAACCTCGACCCCGAACGGTGTCGGATGACGTTGTCGCGGCACTCGATGCGTCGAAAGAAGCGCCGAAACCCGTCGCGCCAACCGTTCGCCCAACCCCCCAACCCGTTGTCGTCGGGACCTCGGAAACGTTGGCGCGAGAGGAAACGCGGCGATACAAGGGCTGGACTGCTGTCTTAACGATTGCTGCCCTCGTGGCCCTTCTCGTTCCCGTGACGTCGGCGGTTTTTACCGCATTCGGCTCGCCAGTACCTGACAAGGTCGAGTCTCTCTTGGGCTCATCGGGAACATTCGTGACTCTCATTGCACTGCTCGCTGCCCTTCCGCTCTTACTTTTGGCCCGTTCGGTGTCTGCTCGACGTGGTATCACATGGACGGCGGCAATCACGGAATCCATGGGAACCGTTGTGGGCTCGGCCGTTTCGGTGCTCTCGGTCCTGTTTGTGATCGTTGGAACATTGAGTGTTTTCATGAACACCACACAGGGAGTTGGAATTCAACTGACCTCTGTGCCCGGGGTCACGTCGGCACTTGCGGCGATGGCTCCTCATGCGCATGCCGGAGTGATTGTGGCGACGATTATCATCGTCATCGGATTCGTCATGGCCGCACTTCCACGTCGTGTGTTCCGAGGTATTATTCTTGCGCTCGCCGGATTTATGCTGACAGGCCCTGCAATCGTCCTTCTGACGGGTTTAGCGGTCGTCGCGACCACGGACAGCGGTGCGCTGCTGTCGCTTGACAACATCGTCATCGCAACGGGCATCCTGCCAATCGCCATTCTTGTGTTCGCGGGACTTGATTCGGGAATCGCCACCGCGGTGCGGCGCGACGAGGTGAAGCTTCACGGGTTGTGGCTTTTTGTCGGTATCGCTGCGGGCCTCGGGTTTGCCGCATGGGACCTACTGTCGGGCATGGGTGGGGACCTGCAAGGGTCGCTTTTTGTCGGCTCGAATCCCGTGTTACATGTCATCGCCCCCAGCAATGACTCCGCTTTCCTCATTGGCGCGGTCGCGTTCGGCGTGCCGCTCATATTCCTCGCCGCTCTGGTGGGTCGTTCCGTGATGATGTCCACCGTCCGCGACGATCGTAAAGCTGGAAATGCCGGTCTCCGCATTGCGATCATCGCAGTTCCCGTGCTCGTCCTCGTAGTGGATTATCTCGGCGTCGCGGGTGACATTTCGACGCTAATCCCCGGTGTTGCTTTTGTCTCGATACCGCTGATGGTCGTGGTTGGCATGCTCGCCGGGGCCTCGATCGCCGGACGACGGGCTCTCCGGACCGGTGCACAGGTCGCCAATGGCGCCATCGCCTTAGTCATCACAGCACTCGGGCTCGTGGCAACGTCGTGGTCTGTTCCCAGCCTCATGCCTATGTACAACTCCGCCATCGCACCACTGTTGACCACCGCCGGCCTTTCGGGCACGATGGCCCTCGCCATCCCCGCCGGCGCGCTCGTCAGTGCGTTCGCAGTGTCTCTCGTTCTATCGGCCGTTGGTTCGGTTCGCCCGAACCAAAGCGCTTAGGACCGGGCGTTATGACTACTGTGCGGGACCTGACCGCCGCAATTGAAAAATTGTGGCCGATTGCCGGTCAAGAAGACTGGGATAACTCTGGACTCGCCGCGGGGGATCCCGCCGCAGTGGTGTCCTCCGTTCTAATTGCGGTGGACGTCACGGAATCCACGGTCGCCGAGGCCATCGAGGGCGGTTTCAGCGCAATCCTTTCGCACCACCCGTTGTTGCTTCGGGGTATCTCGACGCTTGCGGAAGACCGATACAAAGGCGAGTTGCTCGCACGGTTGATCCGCGGCGGGTGTGCGCTTATCGCAGTGCACACGAACGGCGACCGTGTACCAATGGGAACCAGTGCTGTGCTGGCAACTGCACTTGGAGTTCGGATCGATCGGGCCATCGTCCCGCATCCACTCGGTGGGGGCCTCGGAATTATTGGCGACATGGACGAGCAGACGCTGGGAGATTTCGCGCGACAGATTGCCACGGCTCTGCCCGCAACCGCCTCCGGAATTCGCGTTTCGGGTGATTTTTCCCGACGCGTGAACCGAGTGTCCATTTGCGCGGGCGCAGGAGATTCGCTGTTGGGTGATGCCGGCGTGCGAGACAGCGACGTGTATGTGACGAGTGACCTTCGACACCATCCCGCGTCGGAGTTTCGGGAACAGGCTCGGCTGGATAACGACACCGCCCTGATTGACATCTCGCACTGGGCTGCCGAATGGATGTGGCTTGATCACGCTGCTGCGGCGCTTCGCGAACAGCTTCCCGATGTGACGTTCACTGTTTCGGACATCAATACCGACCCGTGGACCTTTACGGTGGTGCAGTAATGGCAATGCGCGTCGATCCGGCCATTCAAGAACGCCTTTTGGTTGTTCTGGATTTGGACACGGAAGACCTCATGATTCAACGCTCCATTTCCGAGGCAGAATCAACGTTGACCGCATTGGACACCGATGCCGAGTATCTGCGCCTTGTCCGTGAATCCGAAGAGTGGGCCGATCGTCACGACGACATCGAGCAACGCTGTGCGCACATTGAATCGGACATTGCCGCTGCGAACGCGCGAATTCAACACGACCGAGAGCGCGAAAAGTCCTCCACGGACACGAAAGAATTGACATCGCTCGAGCACGAAATTGCGTCCCTCGAGCGTCGAATCGAGATGCTCGAAGAGCAGGAATTAGAAGCCTTGGCCGACCGAGACGACATCGCGGGAACCTGGAATGCGCTCAAAATTGCACGCGATTCTTTCCATGACACCCGCACGGCAACACGGGATGCGTTACGAGCGGATATCGCGGCAATGAGTCGTCGTCGGACCGACATTGTTGCGGCTCGGTCAGCCGTGTTCGCCGAACTACCCGCGGAATTCACCGACCTGTACGAACGCCAACGCGCGAGATATGGCGTCGGCGCGTCTCGACTCCGAGCAGGCGTCACCTCGGCCAGTGGTGTGACTCTCACGCCCGGGCAGTTGCAGGATATTCGTTCGGCCGATGCCGACGACGTGTTGATGTGCCCCGACAGTAATGCCATTTTGATTCGTACCGCGGAATCGGGACTGTGACCCGGTTCATTGTCGAAGCCGACGGCGGCTCGCGTGGAAACCCCGGAATCGCTGCGGGAGGTGCTGTCGTCATCGACGCGGAAACCGGTGAAATTCTCGCGGAGGTGGGGGTTTTCATCGGGATTGCCACTAATAACGTCGCGGAATACTCCGGACTCGTCGGGGGACTGCGTAAAGCTCGCGAACTCAATCCGGTCGCGCCAATTCACGTGAGAATGGACTCGAAACTCGTCGTCGAACAGATGTCGGGGCGCTGGAAAATCAAACATCCTGACATGCGCGAACTCGCTCGTGAAGCCCACGCCGTCATCTCCGGAGCCGAGGTGACGTTCGAATGGATCGCCCGCGAATTCAATTCCAGGGCCGACGCAGTCGCAAACGAATCGATGGACCGTCGCGAGTCCTTCGGGTAGTCGCTACCATTGAACAGCGAGAGGGTCGGCCAGGCGGTCGCGTCACCGAAAGGTGCCGAGGAACGTCCGGGCTCCACAGAGCAGGATGGTGGGTAACACCCACCCGGGGTAACCCGCGAGACAGTGCCACAGAGAATAGACCGCCCGCAAGGGTAAGGGTGAAACGGTGGTGTAAGAGACCACCAGGAGGCCGGGTGACCGGTTTTGCTTGGTAAACCTCGTCCGGAGCAAGACCAGACAGATGCCATTGACGCTGCTCGCCGAGGCATCGGGTAGGTTGCTAGAACTCCGCGGTAACGCGGCGTCGAGATAGATGACCGTCCACGACAGAACCCGGCGTATCGGCCGACCCCTCGCTTCTATTCAGTGAACTCCGCGAGCGCTGCGGCACCCAAGATTCCCGCATCGTTGAAATGTTGGGCGGGCAGAATTGGCGCTCGTAACGAGATCAGTGGCAGGAAATTTTCGTAGTGTTTCGAGACCCCACCACCCACGATGAACAGTGACGGGCTGAAGAGCTTTTCGAGCAGGGAATAGAAAACCTGAAGTCGCGCGGCCCAGCGTTTCCACGACAATCGTTTGCGCTCGCGCACGACGTTGGCCGCGAGTTGCTCGGCGGTTCGATTGCGATAGCCAGGAATCGGAATGTGACCCAATTCGGAATTGGGAACCAAGACTCCGTTGTAGATGAGTGCGGACCCGATTCCGGTGCCGAGCGTCGTCACCAAGACCAGCCCCTCATGTCCCTTCGCTGCTCCGAACTTGTATTCGGCGAAACCTGCTGCGTCGGCGTCGTTGGCGACGTGAACACGCCGCTCCATCGTCGCCTCCATGAGGTCACCGACTTTGAGTCCGATCCAGGACGCATCGACATTTGACGCGGAGCGCGCGACATCGTCCACAATGACGAAGGGGAAACATAAACCGACGGGAAGGGTCCCCTGTGGGTCGAGTTCCTCGACAAGATCATGACAGACCCGTGCGACATCGCCAGGAAACGCTCCCTCGGGGGTTGCGACCTTGATCTTTTCGCTCGCGAACTCGCCGGTGACAACGTTCACGATGGCCGCTTTGATACCGGTTCCGCCGATATCGATGCCAATCGTCAGTGTCATGGTGCGCTCCGTGTGTCAGGGAATGTGCGTGTGGGCGATAATGTCAGTCTATCGAAACGGGGTCTCATGGCATGGTGGTACAACCATCGAACGGGCGAGGTCGAAGAAGGACCTCTGTCGCTCGGAAGCGATCGTGACGGGCCGTTCGAGACGAAAGAAGATGCCGAGCGGGCGCCGCAGATTGCCGCTGAGCGAGCGCGAGTGTGGCGAGAGGAAGAAGAACCCGATGATGGCTAACGGACGACCGTAGTGGTCTTGCCACGGTGCGTGAGGCTAGGTGAGGCCCGTTGTTCTGCGGACCGTGATGGGAAGCCGACGTTCGCGCCCAAACGCCATTCGCGAAATTCGCGGCCCGATGGCACCCTGTCGGCGCTTCCATTCGCTTCCGGCGATGAGTGCGGCAATTCGCTCGACGGTGGCGCGGTCAAAACCGTCGGTGACCACCGCGTCGATGGAGTCGCGTCGAGAAACCAACTTCTCGAGAATCGCGTCGAGCACCTCGTACGGAGGCAACGAGTCTTGATCCGTTTGGTCGGGTCGCAGTTCGGCGCTCGGAGCCTTCGTGATCGAGTTCTCGGGAATCGGGGGAGTCTCGCCGCGGGCTCTTGACACGGAATTTCGCCAGCGCGCGAGTTCCCAGACGACTGTTTTGAAGACATCCTTGATCGGCGCGAAACCCCCGACCGTGTCGCCGTACATCGTCGAATAGCCAACCGCGACCTCGGACTTGTTACCCGTCGTCAGGACGAGGTGTCCGTTCTGGTTGCTCAGCGACATCAAAATCATTCCGCGAGCGCGCGCTTGAATGTTCTCGGCCGCGATTCCGGTCAGCCCCAATTGTGACTCGAACGGCGTGACGAGGTCTCCGATTGGTTCAATCGAATAGTGACAGCCGATCGTCGTTGCCAGTTCGTGCGCATCGTCTTTCGATCCGTCACTCGAATACCTGCTCGGCATCGACACACCGTAGACGCGATCTGCTCCGATTGCGTCGGCGGCGATGACGGCGCACACCGCACTATCGATACCGCCGCTGAGCCCCACAACGACCGATGGGAAACCGTTTTTCGTCACGTAGTCACGAACTCCAAGGACAAGCGCTTCCCAGATTGCTTCGAGGTCAGGGAGGTCGATGCCGATGAACGGCGTGACGTCATCCCTTGGTTCTGACAGTGCAATGCCGTCAGTGGAAGCACCTGTTCCGGTGATATCAATCAACTCCAGTGCAGACACGAATCGCGTCGCGCGCAAGAGGACGGTGCCGGTTGAATCAACGACGGCACTGTCGCCGTCGAACACCAAATCGTCTTGACCGCCCACCGCATTGACATAGACGATCGGACATGCGAATTCTGCGGCCCGAGTGGTCAACAGCGGAAAGCGTGTCTCGTCCTTTGCGGTGTCGAACGGTGAGGCGTTGATGACGACGACCGCATCAAGGCGTTGAGCCGACAATTCGGCGACCGGGCCGTCCGGACGCCACAGGTCTTCGCAAATCAGAAATCCGGTCTCGACACCTCCGAGGTTAAGCACCAACGTTCCTGAGCCCGGCACAAAAACACGTTCTTCGTCGAAGACCGAATAGTTGGGAAGGTGCCGCTTGGCATAGCTGGCGATGACCTGTCCGCCGTGTAACACGGCGAGGGAGTTGTGAGCTCGTGCCCCGCCGAATTCCGGCTGTTCAGCAGCGGAGAGGTATCCGACAACAACGACCGCGTCGCCGTAACCGTCGGTTGCGAGTCGAGCGGCCAACGCCACGACGCCGGCTTCGGATTGACGAATGAAATCCAGGCTCGACGCAAGGTCGTCGACGGGATAACCAGTTAGTGACATTTCGGGTGTCGCGATAATGCGGGCGCCCGACTCATGCGCGCGGGCAACGGCATCGAGGATCGCGAGAGAATTGCCCGTAATGTCCCCGACTATCGGGTTCAGCTGAGCCAGCGCGAAGCGAATCGTCGACATAACAAGTAGCCTAGTAGCGCAGGGAAAGTGTCGAAGGAGCCCCATGGAAAAGCAGCAGGAGTTTGTTCTCCGCACTATCGAGGAACGCGGTGTGAAGTTCGTTCGATTGTGGTTTACGGACGTCTCGGGAACGCTCAAAAACGTCGCTTTGGCCCCTGCAGAGGTCGAGGGAGCGTTTGCCGAAGGACTCGGCGTTGACGGCTCATCGATTGAAGGTCTAACCCGCGTGTACGAAGCGGATGTCCTGCTACATCCGGACCCCGCGACCTTCCAGGTTCTTCCGTGGCGCGGTCAGGTCGATCCGACCGCGCGCATGTTCTGTGACATCACAACGCCAGACGGGCAACCCGCGGCGACGGACCCTCGCTACGTGTTGCGCCGGACACTTGCGCACGCGGCCGACAAAGGTTTTACCTTTTACACGCACCCCGAAATCGAGTTCTATCTTTTCAAGGACAACGATCCGACGAACCTTGTGCCCGTGGACGAAGCGGGATACTTCGACAACGTTCCCGGTGGCACGGCACACGATTTCCGTCGCAACGCGGTTCGTCACCTCGAAGATCTCGGTATCTCGGTCGAGTTCTCGCATCACGAAGCCGGACCCGGCCAGAACGAAATTGACCTTCGGTACGCCGACGCGCTGACCACCGCAGACAACATCCAGACATTTCGGACCGTCGTCAAGGAAGCGGCCATCGAACAGGGCGTGTACGCGACGTTCATGCCGAAACCACTTCCGAACCAACCAGGTAGTGGCATGCACACGCACATGTCGCTTTTCGAGGGCGATGCGAACGCATTCTTTGACCCCAGTAAGCCCTACCAGTTGTCGACAATCGGCCGTCAGTTCATGGCGGGGATTTTGACGCACGCCCACGAAATCACCGCGGTGACGAACCAGTTCGTCAACTCGTACAAGCGCTTGTGGGGTGGCGGCGAAGCGCCCCCGTTCATCACCTGGGGACACAACAACACTTCCGCGCTCGTCCGCGTCCCGATGTACAAGCCGGGCAAGGAACAGTCGGTCAGAATCGAATACCGAGGGCTCGATTCCGCGGCGAATCCGTATCTTGCGTACTCACTTCTGCTCGCCGCCGGTTTGAAGGGGATTGAGCAGGGATACGAACTCCCGGCCGAAGCCGAGGGCGACATCGCCAATTTGACGTCGGTCGAGCGTCGCGCGCTCGGTTACCGACCCCTTCCCGAAAACCTGCATCGAGCGCTGCACTACATGGAAGAAAGCGAACTCGTCGCGGAAACCCTTGGCGAACAGGTTTTCACGTTCTTCCTCCGTAACAAGCAAGCCGAATGGAACGCCTACGGTCATCAGGTTACGCCGTGGGAGTTGGGCTCAAACTTCCGCCAGTTGTAGGCATGGACGGCGGACCAAGCCTCACCGAACTCGCCCGAATTGGGTTTGTTGATCTGTCCGGTGCCCGTGACCTGCTGCGCGAACACGGGTTCGAGGCCGACTGGTTTACCGTCGCCGCCAGCGCGGACAGAGCGCTCCGGTGGCTGGTCCGGATCGCGTCCTCTTCGCCCGCGGCACACACGTTGTTGCAGAACGAGGAGCACCGAGCGCACCTCATCCGAATCCTCGGAATCAGTGACGGTTTCGGAGAGTTTTTGTCTCGCCGCCCCGATGCACTTCCGTGTGTCGTACCGTCGGACTTGCTTCCCACTGAAGGGGAATTCATCAACGCCTTCAGCGACGCGACATCGATTGACGCAATCCGCTACCGGTACCGAGAATTGTTGGTGAGCATCGCGGCGTGGGACCTCGCGCAACCCGATGCGACCTCCGCTGTCGCGCGAGTCGGGGAAGCCCTCGCGGATGCTGCGGCCGGAGTGCTCACTGCGTCGATAGCACTGGCACAGCGGGAGGTCGCCGCGCCCGCTGAACTCATCGCGGGTACGAAGCTCTGCATCATTGGGATGGGCAAAGCGGGAGCCCGGGAACTGAATTATGTTTCGGACGTCGATGTCATCTTTGTGTGCGATGCGATCGGGGTCAACTCGGATGACGCGGTCGCTCTCGCGACACAGTGGGCGCGTGCCGTCATCAACACCGTGAACGAACCGAGCCTCGAGCCAGCACTCTGGGAATTAGACACCAACCTGAGACCCGAGGGCGCGAAGGGTGCCCTCGTCAGGACGCTGGAATCGCACGTCGCGTATTACGAACGGTGGGCCGAGAACTGGGAATTCCAGGCGCTCCTCAAGGCCCGCCCCATGGCGGGGGACGATGACCTCAGCAGGCGTTATCTCGATGCGATTGAAGGCTTCATCTGGAGCAGTTCCGCACGTGCCGGTTTCGTCGAGTCCGTGCAAAAGATGAGGGAGCGCGTCACCGAGAACATCCCATCGGACGAGCGTGAATTTCAGATCAAACTCGGACCGGGCGGATTGCGTGATGTCGAATTCACGGTGCAGTTGCTGCAACTCGTTCATGGAAAGGATGATGAGACTGTTCGAAGCCGCGATACTCTCACCTCGATTTCACGGTTAGCCGACGGCGGGTATATCGGCAGGCCCGACGCGCTCGCATTCGCGGATCACTACCGACAGCTCAGGGTTCTCGAACATCGCGTTCAATTGTTAGCTCTTCGGCGCACCCACCTCATGCCCCGCGACGACGACGCGGTCAGGATAATTGCCCGAGCGTCGGGCCTCGCTGATACCGCGGACGGTCTACTCGCGAGATGGGCCGACATCAAGCGCGAGGTTCGGTCGCTTCACGAAAAGCTCTTTTACCGACCCCTCCTGTCGGCTGTCGCCGCGCTTCCTGACGACAAAGTGGTCCTGTCGAGTAGCCAGGCAGAAGACCGATTGCGCGCGAGTGGATTCAGCGACCCGGCCGGCGCCCTTCGCCACATCGCCGCGCTCACCGCAGGGGTTTCGAGAAGCGCAACGATTCAACGGAATCTGTTACCCGTCTTGCTTCACTGGATGTCCGAGGGCACCGATCCCGATGGCGGGTTGGCGTCCTTTCGAACAATCAGTGATTCGCTGGGTGATTCGCCCTGGTACCTTCGCATGTTGCGCGATTCGGTCGGTGCGGCGCAACGATTATCCGTGGTGTTGTCGATGTCGAAATTTGTGTCGCTTCTCATTGAACGAGTACCCGACGCCGTCGCGTGGTTAGACAATGACGAAAACCTTCAACCACGATCTCGAGAGACACTTCGAGACGAATTTGGCGCCGTCGACAAGCGTCATGCCAACATCGACGAAGCGGCAAAGGCAATCCGGTTCGCGCGTCGTCGAGAACTCCTTCGCGTGGCCCTCGCGTACATCTTGGGACTACTGACCGTTGAAGGTTTAGGGCACGCGCTCTCGGACATCACAGCGGCAACTCTGCAAGCGCTCGTTGAGCTTGCCCGACGAAACGTCGACGGAATCGAGTTCGCCATCGTTGCGATGGGACGATTTGGCGGTCAGGAACTCGGATTTTCGTCCGATACCGATGTGGTGTGGGTGTTCCGCGATGCGGGTGCGGGCGACGACGCACACTCTCGAGCCGAGCGTGTCGTGCGAGAGGTCACGCGCCTCGGGGAAGACCTGCGGTTCCCGCTGGACCTCGACGCGGGACTTCGACCGGAAGGAAAAAACGGGCCGCTCGTTCGCTCCTTGGATGCCTATCGCGCCTATTACGAAAAATGGAGCGACATTTGGGAGACCCAGGCCCTCCTGCGCGCGCGCCCCATAGCCGGCGACGCGCAATTATGCGCCGATTTTGAATCAATGGCGGACACGGTTCGGTACACGAACCACGTCTCTGATGAGGGAGTTCGTGAAATACGTCGAATCAAATCTCGCGTCGAAACAGAGCGATTGCCTTTCGGCGCGGACCCATCCCGCCACACCAAGTTGGGAAAG
>CANGCU010000029.1 GCA_947452355.1 Microbacteriaceae bacterium
GAGGGTCGACACGGGCGCGGATTGCACCGACGCAAGTTCCTTGGCGTTACTTGGTGCGCTTTGAAATTCAATCGATATGTCCCCGGAACCGTTTCCCTCGCGCTGCAAAGCTGATACGAAAACGTGCGCAGCCTTCCCCGCTGGGTCGGCTGAGCGCGGACTGATTTGTACACTCGGGTTTGCCCTGTCACCATCCACCATGAATGAGACGATCAGTGGCTGGTAGCCAAGGGTTCGCTCGGTCTCGGGCCATGATGAGTGCCACGAATCATCGACCGGGAACATCGATAAGTCAATGAGTACCCTCGTGATGGTGGGACTATCCGGGTGCATCTCCTGGTAGGCAGATACGGTTTGAGACGCAAGATCCGAGATGCTTGGTGCTCCGGCATACACGGAAGAACCTCCGGCGCGCAGCGTGGGGTCACCACCTCCGATGACGATGACGGTCCCGGCCGTCGAGCCTTCGACCACTCGGGTCGTCAGGTGTCCGTCCGGACCAAGGGTATCCAGTGCAACCGTTGCCGTAATCAACTTCATCACGCTGCCCATGGGAATGGGCTCGTCCGCGTTGTCCGCCAACAGGCGGTTCCCCGATTCCGCGTCCACAACAACAGCAGACTGAGTGCCGAGCGCCTTTGCTTGAAGCAGCTTCCCGACGGAACACGTTCGGATCCCAGACGGTTTCGCGGGATCGGCGGGGGCAATACGCGAATCCGCTGTGGGCTGAACACTGGGTGTACTCGACCCCGGGTGAAGGAAAAATCCGCCAGCGAACGATGCGCCAGCGACAAGAACCCCAACGACGCCGAGGATGACAAAGGGGTTTCGCGCGCGCGCCGCTGTCGACGACGATTCCGGTGTGTCCGTTGACATCGGTGCGCTCCTCTCCGGCCGCTGGTTGATTCGAGCCGACTACGAGGTTCGAACTCGTGACCTTCTGTTTACAAGACAGATGCTCTACCAGCTGAGCTAAGTCGGCGTTTGCGTGGGGCATCGGATGCCACGGATTCGCCAAGTTTACACGACCCCCGCTGGCTTTATTTGATATCGTTCGCAGCTAAAGTGCGTTAGAGTTTTACACAGTTACTTACCTTCGAACGAGGATTGTCCATGCGAAACTCCGCGAAATTTCTCACCGCTGCGCTTGCCGTCGCCGCGCTCGTGTTTGTCCCTGCCGCGGCCCAAGCGGTGCCCTCGGATAACACCACCGTTTCCGTCACTATTGATGACGCGCCTGCGACGAGCATGGCCCAAGACGACATCGTTGATGTCGTGACCCGCGGACCGATTGCGCAAATCGGCCAATCACAGCACATCCTCTACACCTCATGGAGTGCGCAGAGCCTTCAACTCCAATCCAGCGGTGCGTATGACGCGGATACAAATCCGAATGGTTTGATCTACCCCCACGGGTGGACACTTGAATATACGACGGACGGCAAGAACTGGGATGACAATGCCCCCGGTGATCTGACCACCGTGACGGCGGTCCGAGCAGTAGGTGACGTCAACACCAAGGGCCGAGGGGTCTTCGAGACGACTACCGCAGCCGAACCCGTCACAACCGGCTCAGGTTTCAGTGGATCCGGGGCTGGCGACGGTTATAACGTCGCGTTCGGCAACGGGATCCTCCTGAATATGTACCACCACAACACGAGCAATGCGACCATCGAATGCCACACAATTACAGGCTCTAACTGTGCGACGTACCAACGCGTCAAAACTGGATATAAGACAAACCACGCATCGGCGCTCTACTTCGACAAATCAACCGACCGAGTGTACGGATTTGTGTACCGAAATTCAGACGGTCACTACGGCGTGCTGTGCCAGGACTATTCCGACGTGGCCGCAGTCGTGGACTGTCCGACGGTGTTCTCCGATCTCTCGAACGGTTACAACGGTGATATGGGCCACCAAGGTTTCGGAAGCAGCAGCCGAGATGGCGATGTGCTGTGGGGCATTGACGGATATAACGCGCAACTGATGTGTTTCGACATGGACACGACAGGTGGCGACGAATGTGCTGGTCGAAACGGTTTCGACATCGGAATCGGTGGCCAATGGGGGTCAGGTTACTACCACGGTCGTGTGACCGCCGCAGCGGACAAAGTCTTCTTCACAATCGATGACAAGTTAGGGTGTTTCGACCCCGCAACGACAGCACTCTGTGGATCGTCCACTCCAATTGATATCGGTTCGGGCGCATTCTCGAACGTCTACCGCCACCCTCCCGTTCCCGTTCAAAACACGGATGGCACGTTCTTCGGCGCGTGCGACATCAACTCAAAACTGTGCATCGACTCAACGGGATCTACCGTGACGATTCCCGCGGCCCTGAACACCTATTGGACGGCAAACGTTCCTAACGGATATATCGGTGGTCTGAACGCGCAGCAGTTTGCCATTGCCGGGCACAAGTTCTATTACGGCGGTGTCCAGACGGGTGACAACTGGTCTAAGGACATCGTCTGCTACGACTTCCAGACCCAAGCCGCGTGTGCCGGTTTCAATGGCACGGGTCGCGGAATTGTTTATTTCTACACTGCGAACGTCGACCCTGACAATCTTGGTTGCGTGTGGGTGAACCAAGACAGTGGGCGAATCATCCCTCTTGATGCGACAACCGGCCAGGTCGGTTGCTCTTCGGGTGAGGCAATCGTCGAACTCCCCTATTCCGCCGTCGTCCCTCGAATGGGGTGCCAGGGCGATGGTCGAGTCATCAGTTGGCAAGACATCCAACTGAACCTCAACGGTGTTTCGCACAACGATGTCACCATTTCGATCCTCGATGACAACGGTGACGAGGTTGCCGGTTGGCAAGATGTTCCCGTGGATTCGACAGGTTTTCTCGACATGTCTACTCTGACGGTGGCCGAATCGTCGACGACACCGTCAATCCAGATTGCTGGACAGAATGGGGTCACCCTCGATGAGCTTCAAGGAATCACTGGAACCGTCTCGTTCGAAGCGGAAGAACCCGAGCTTTGTTTCGGCCTGCAGGCGAAAACGAATTGTCCTGACGACACCATGAACGACCCGACAGTCCCCGATGTTCCCCCCGGGATCATCGAAGCGTCCAGCCTGACGACCCCGGTCAGTGGCGGGCATGCAGTGGGAAGCAAGCAGCGCGTCACGGTTGCTGGAACGAACTCCGGTCACCTCTGCGCCGCAAGTGCCTGGTCTGCCATGATTCCCGAACTTGCCTACACAGGTTTTGACGGTGGGCCGTTCGCACTAGGCGGAATTGCCATCGTCGTACTTGGGCTCGGCGCAGTGGTCTACACCGCCCGTCGCCGCTCCAAGCGGTAAGAGGGGCTTACGGCTGCGTTGTACCAGCAGCCGTCACAACAGCACGAAGGAACTCTTCCGTGTTGAACGGTGACGCCAGAGTGGGGTCATAGGACGGGTTGTACTGCTTCCCGTTGATGACGATTGTCGGCGTTCCCGTAACACCGTGGAATTTCTTGTCCAAGTTGTTGATGGCGACGTCGCCGCTGATGGCACGTTCCGTGCTCGCCTTGACCCAATCCTTGAATTCCTGGTCGTTGATACACGCGGCAATATCTGGACCTGCGCCCGCTTGCTGCGCAAGCCCGACTAATTGCTCATCGGTTAGACCCGGCGTCCCCTCGCCCGGCTGATTGGCGTACAACGACTTGTGGTAAGTCAGGAAGTTGTTGGGGTAGTAATTCGCCATACACGCGGCGGCGTTCGCAGCGCGAAGAGAGTACTGGGTTCCCTGCGAACGGTTGGTAAGAATCGCGATCGGGTGAATTTCCACCGTTGCCGCGCCACGTGCCAAAAGGTCATCAATGGCAGACGCATTTGCGGCCTCAAACTGACCACAAATCGGGCACAGGTAGTCCACAAACAGTGTGATGTCCGCGACGTCCGGTGCGTTCGCCGGGGTGGCGACGGGGCTTGCATCGGAGGGGAGCGCCTGCGTGGGAACGGCAATGTCTCCCGATGAAATCTTGATACCGTCGCTCTGCATGTTCAGCGGGCCAGGACCGGCGGGTTGAAACTGCGTAAGGATGACGGCAGCCAGCGAGCCGATGACGGCAACGGCCGCGAGTCCGAGGCCCAATTGAACGAAAATACGCTTGCGCTTATCGCGTGCACTTCCCGCAATTCGCATTTCACGCGCCTTTTCACGGGCAAGTTCTCGAGCCTGGTTTCGAGTGGGGCGTTGTGCGTTCATGAACGTTGTCCTGACGTTGGTGCGGTCGACCGCAAGGCAGAAATAGTGTCTTTAGTTTAGCGCGAGTGCCGCCAACGGCAATTTCGCGTAACTAATCTCACAACACACGAATCGTCGCGTGAGGAGCCACGGTTTAGCGGTTTCCGCCTCGGCGCATGGCGATCTCATAGAGCGAAATGGATGTCGCGATCCCGGCGTTGAGCGATTCCGTCGCGGCCCCAATCGGGATGGAAACGATTTCGTCACAGTTCTCGGTGACGAGACGCGACAGCCCTTTGCCCTCGTTCCCGACGACAATCAGCAACGGTCGGTCGGCGATGTCGATTTTTGGCAGTGAGGTGTCTCCGCCGCCATCCAGTCCGATAACGAACACTCCGCGGTCCTTGAACGCTTTGATCGTTTGATTGAGATTAGATGCCATCGCGACCGGCAGCCGCGCTGCCGCACCAGCCGATGTCTTCCACGCTGCCGCGGTCACCCCGACACTTCGGCGCTGGGGAACGATGATTCCGTGTCCGCCAAACGCGGCCGCGGAACGAATGATCGCGCCAAGATTTCGCGGGTCAGTAATGCCATCCAACGCGACGAAGAGCGGGATTTCACCGCGGCCTTCAATGGTGTCCAGCAACTCGAGCGGGTGACGATATTCGTAGGGTGGAACGGCCAGCGCGACGCCTTGGTGGACCGAATTTTCGCCGCACAGTCGGTCCATCTCGGGCCGCATGATCTCGAGAATCGCGATCCCCTTCTTAGTGGCGAGGGCGATCGTTTCCTTGACGCGGTCATCGAACTCGACGCGCGAGGCAATATACAGAGTCGTGGCAGGAACGTTCGTGCGAAGTGCTTCGAGCACCGAATTGCGTCCGTTGATGATCTCGTTGTCGCTGTCTTTGCCGCGACGAACGGTTTTCACCGGAGCCTTGGACCCCGTCTTACCGTGGCGTTCGCGCGCTTCGGCAAGGCGTTCCTGGGCAATTTTTCGCTTCCCCGCAGGGTGCCAGGTTCGGTCCTCAGCTTTCGGGGTCGGTCCTTTACCTTCAAGCGATCGACGTTGTTTCCCGCCGGAACCTTTCAATGGACCTTTTTTGTTTTTTGCTGCTCCGGGTCGTCCTGGCTTAACCATTGATACTCCATCGGGTTGTGTCGGCGCCGTCTTCCAGCGTGATTCCCGCGGCGTCGATATCGTCGCGAATTCTGTCGGCGGTCGCCCAGTCCTTGTCCGCACGTGCACGGTTACGTTCAATCATGAGTCGATCAATGAGAACACCGAGCGCCACGTGGGCTGAGTTTGACGAGTCATCCGTAACCGTAAGTCCGAGGACAGACAGCATCGCAGCGACATCGTTCGCGCGTGCGGCAACAGTTGGGGTATCCCCTGCATCTAACGCCGTGTTCCCCGCACGGACCGTATCGTGCAGAATCGCGATCGCAGCGGGAACGGCGAGGTCGTCATCCATCGCCGCGGCAAAGGCATCAGGCACGGTGGACGAGTCGGTGACGAGTTGCACGGTGCGGCGTGCAAAGCCGCGAATTCGGTCCCATGCTGCGGTGGCCTCGGCAAGTGACCCGTCATTAACGTCCATGGTCGATCGGTAATGCGACGTGAGCAAGAAATATCGCGCCGTCGCGGCATCGGTCTGACCGAGCAACTCTGATGCGAGAACCACGTTGCCCACGGATTTGGACATCTTGTGTCCACCCACCGTGACGAGTCCGTTGTGCAACCAGGTTGTGGCAAAGCCATCCCCCGCTGCGCGAGACTGCGCGAGCTCGTTTTCGTGATGCGGGAACCGAAGGTCCAGTCCTCCACCGTGAATGTCGAAAGTGGAACCAAGATAACGGGTCGCCATCGCCGAACATTCAATGTGCCATCCGGGTCGCCCGGGTCCCCACGGTGAATTCCACGACGCGGTGACCGGTTCCGACTCTTTACGTCCCTTCCACAAGGCGAAATCCCGAGGATCCTTTTTGCCGCGTCCGACGGCATCATCATCGGACTCGACCTCGTCCGGTGATTGCCGGGTGAGTTGACCGTAGTCGGCCCACGAAGCCACCGAAAAATAGACGTCGCCTGTTCCATCGGCGGCCTCATACGCATTGCCGCGCTCGATGAGTCGACCGATGAGTGAAATCATGTCCCCGATGTGGCCGGTTGCACGTGGCTCAACCGTGGGTGGCAGGATCCCCAGTGCGGTCGCGTGTGAATCGAATTCACGTTCGATCCGCGCGGCGAGCGCCCACCACTCTTCGGGCCCCGCAGCGGCGAGAATCTTGTCATCGATGTCGGTGACATTGCGGACAAGGGTGACCGCGAATCCTCGGTGAGTGAACCAACGACGCCACAGGTCGTAAACGAGAGCGCTACGAAGGTGGCCGATGTGTGGCGAGGATTGAACCGTAGGGCCACACACGTAGATTCCGACCTGCCCAGGAACGATTGGTTCGAAATCACGCAGTGATTGCGTGACGGTATCGAATAAACGTATGGGCACCTGCCCATGTTACCGAGCGTTACCCAGCAGAGACGTGAGCGATGGCGATAGCGGTGATGCCTTTGCCCTCGCCCGTGAAGCCGAGTCCGTCGGTCGTCGTCGCGCTTACCGAGACATCGGCACCGACAATGTCACCGAGAACGCGCTCGAGTTCGACCCGACGCGGGCCGATTTTGGGGCGATTTCCAACAATCTGAACGGAAACGGAACGCGGGATGAGCCCGATGGCGTTCAGTTTTTCGATTGCACCACGAATGAACACGTCACCGTGTGCGCCAACGTATCGCGGATCGTCTGTTCCGAAAACCGTTCCGATGTCCCCAAGGCCGCCACCGGCGAGCAACGCATCGCAGATTGCGTGCGCAACGGCATCACCGTCGGAGTGGCCCGAGAGCGCCTTTTCGCCAGGCCATTCGACACACCCCAGCCAGAGCGGTTCGGTGTCACCAAACGCGTGGGTGTCGGTACCCAGCCCGACGCGGCGAGTCTCGGTAACCCCCGAAATGTCTTCTTCGACCGTGATTTTGTGCGATCGTTCGTCACCGGCGACCGTGCGAACGATTCCCCCGATTTCTCGCCACAAACTAGCGTCATCGGTGAAATCGGTTGTCGCCGCAGAGACTGCCTCGGCGAATGGTTTCGCGGGAAAACCCTGCGGCGTCTGGACCCGCTGCAGTCGCGCCCGTTCGGTGTTGTCCGTGACGACGCCATCATCGGCGATCACGATGGTGTCGACAACAGGGAGCACGGGTACGGCCGCATCTCCGGTCTGCTCAACAGCAGCGACAACCCGGTTGAATACGTCGAGTGGAGTCCACGCGCGTGCGACATCGTGCACGAGCGCAATGTCGACAGGGGGCAGTGCGGCCATTGCGAGCCGAACGCTGTCGGTTCGCGTCGCTCCGCCTGCGACAACCGTTCCCGATAGCCCCGCATCGGCCAGAATTTCCCGAGCCGCCTCGAGATGCGTCGCCGGTGCCGCAATCACAAGCGCCGCCGGGTTCAGGGTGTGAACAACGTCAAGTGCCCTGGCCAAGAGCGAAACGCCATCGACCTCGACGAACGCTTTGGGGATTCCGCGACCCAGCCGTGTGCCAGGGCCGGCCGCAACGATGACGAGTCCGACCGTCGACATGATGGGCTAGGAGGCGAGGACCTCGTCGAGACGATTTGAGGCGCGTACCTCGTCCGTCTTCTCGGCGAGGGCGAGTTCCGAAATAAGAATTTGGCGAGCTTTGGCGAGCATTCGCTTTTCGCCCGCGGACAAACCACGGTCCTGTTCGCGGCGCCACAGGTCGCGAACAACTTCCGACACCTTGATGACATCACCCGACGCCAACTTCTCGAGGTTGGCTTTGTACCGACGTGACCAGTTAGCGGGTTCTTCGACAATCGGATCGCGCAGCACGCCGAACACCAATTTGAGCCCCGCCTTGTCGATGACATCGCGAACTCCGACGTCTTCGACCTTGCTTTCGGGAACCATGATTTCAAGGTTGCTCTGCGTTACCTGCAGTTTGAGAAATTTCTGCTGTTCTCCCTGGAATACACGAGTGGTGATCGCGATGATCTTGGCCGCGCCGTGGTGGGGGTAGACGACAGTTTCGCCAACTTTGAATGCCATGTAGTGATTCTCCTTTAGCAGAAATCCAATTTTACCACAGGGGACAGCACCTGAATTTCCCGAGGTCGACCCCGACGCGCTCCGCTAGACTGAACGGTGAATTGATGTTTAGCCAAAGGAATAAGACGTGAACATTCGCGCACTCGCCGTCCCCGTTATTGCCGCCGCCCTCCTCCTCGGAACCGCTGGTTGTGGGGTGTTCGTTCCGACCGCAACCATGAAGCAGTATTCAGCGGGTGATGGTCTCAATGTCAATGTCGGCAAACTCGAGTTACGAAACGTCATGGTTATTACTGATGAATCAGGGGATGCCTCGCTGGTTGGAACCATTGTCAACGATTCAACCAATGTCCAGTACGTGACGGCTCGGTTCCGGACAGCAACGCCCGTCGACGTAAAATTTGTCGCACCCGAGGGCATCACCAAAATTGGTCTTGCCGACGACAACCCCATTGTCGTTCACGGAACGGCACTGAAGGCCGGTCAATACATCGAGATTTATTTCCAGTACGGCGGTGAAGACGGCGTCGGAATTTCGGTTCCCGTGTGGGACGGAACCAACCCGAATTATGCTCCGTACGCACCGTCCCTGTACACGCCAGAACCTACGCCGGTTCCCACTCCGACGGAAACTCCCTCGAACTAATCGTTACGACTTGCCCTGGTTGGCAACGGCGGCCGCTCCAGCAGCCGCGGCCTCGGGATCAAGGTATTCACCTTTCCCGATGGGTTCCAGATTGTCGTCAAGAGTGTAGACGAGCGGAATTCCCGTGGGGATATTGAGTTCGGCGATGGCGTCGTCGCTAATGTGCTCGAGGTGTTTGACAAGTGCACGCAATGAATTTCCGTGCGCGGTCACCAGCACAGTTTTCCCCGCGCGCACATCCGGCGCGATATCACTCGTCCAGTAGGGAAGCATCCGGTCGATGACGAGCGCCAGTGATTCCGTCCGCGGAAGGTCCGCTCCAAGGCCGACGTAACGCTCATCGTCGGCCTGCGAAAACTCGGATGAATCGTCGAGCGGGGGCGGCGGCACGTCAAACGACCGACGCCACAATTGAAATTGCTCGGCGCCGAATTCTTCCAGCGTCTGTGCCTTGTCTTTGCCCTGCAGTGCACCGTAGTGCCGCTCGTTGAGACGCCATGATCGCTTCACCGGAATCCACAGTCGGTCGGCGGTGTCCAGTGCGATATTCGCGGTCTGGATAGCGCGCGATAGGACGCTCGTGTACAACACATCGGGTTTGAGCCCGCTTTCGGCAAGCAGTTCGCCGGCACGTTTCGCTTCAGCAACACCTTGCTCAGAGAGGCGAACGTCGACCCAGCCCGTGAACAGATTTTTCTGGTTCCACGTTGAGTTACCGTGTCGAAGGAGGATGAGCGTGTGCGGCATGTTCTCTAGCCTAACGAGCCAGAATGGACACGTGGTAGTCGGACGAGTCACCCGCGGAACGACGGGAACAAACCGCCTTCGGCGCGCCGATCGATGGCTGGCACGGCACCCGCGGTTTCGGTCGATGCCCGACCCGCTCGTCGTTGACCTGGGCTATGGCGCCGCTCCGCACACAACGCTCGAGCTGGCGGAGCGACTCGTCGCAATCCAGCCGAACGTTCGGGTTGTCGGAATTGAAATTGACCCAGAGCGCGTCACCGCGGCACAACCGAGTTCGACCGACCGTGTCTCGTTTCGCCTGGGCGGCTTTGAGGTTCCTCTTCCCGACAAACAACGTGCCGATGTTATTCGTGCGTTCAACGTGCTTCGCCAATATGACGAATCCGAAGTCATTGGAGCGTGGGATTTGTTGCGCTCGCGACTCTCCCCTGGCGGAATCATGATCGATGGAACGTGCGACGAGATTGGCCGCGTCGCAACCTGGGTATCGCTGGGTGTGGACGGCCCAGAATTGTTCACCATCGCCTTGCGTCTCGCGGATCTGGACAGTCCGAGTATCGCCGCTGAGCGACTGGTCAAGGCTCTGATCCATCGAAACGTCCCCGGTGAGAACATTCACCGATTCCTCGCCGAATTGGACCGACAGTGGGCGGTAGCGGCACCGCTCTCGGTGTATTCACCCAGTCAACGGTGGATTGCGGCGGTCACGGCGATGAAGAACGCTGGTTGGCCCGTACACGGTGCGGCGAGCGCCTGGCGTCTTGGAGAAATTACGATCGGCTGGGACGCAGTCGCTCCGCAGCAGTAGCACCAGCCGTCGGCGGAACGATGACGTCTTGTGTTGCAGCGAGCGGGTGATCGCCGTGCAGGACAACGAGACGGGCATCAACGTCCACCGAGCGTTTGATGACCGCCAACGCGACTGGCCCGTCGTCGAAATGGTTACCCGCGGTCGTGACGACTCCAATGACGTCATCGCCGAGCAGCACGGAATCGCCCGCTTCGGCAAAAACGGATTCGGACCCGTCGAGGTGGAGTCTCACGAGTCGCCGTGGCGGGTGCCCGACACTGTGAATCTTTGCAACGGTTTCTTGGCCGGGGTAGCACCCTTTCGAGAGGTGCACTGCGGTTCGAAGCCAGTCGAGTTCGTGGGGCAATGAACGATCATCGACCTCGGACATGGCTGGTCGGCCGGCGACAACGCGAAGAGGGTCGACCAACTCCGACGCAACGGTATCGACCTCAGGTCGCGTGCCCTTAGGCAAGAGCGTCTCGACCCACGACCATTCGGGAATCGTCGCGTCACCGTAGGTGAACCCGCCCGGCGAGATTGTGGGCCAGGGGTCGGTCCACGCGAGTTCACCAAAAGCGACAGTGCCTCCCCACACCGAGAACTCCGCGTCCGCATC